>WJKD01000325.1 GCA_014729315.1 Promethearchaeota archaeon
AACAATTTTATTGCCTGGTCCCCCGCCCATCGAATAACCAACATATCCTAAATTATCATTGTCAATATCATCTCTCCTTTCAAGATATTTTTTAATTGCTTTCACATCATTTACCAAAAGGCCTCGATTTAATTCGCCCGTGCTTAATCCATGACCTCTAAAATCGCATGTGACAACAAAAAATCCCGATGCTGCAAGCTCAATAGCAAAATCCTTTAGGATTTCCTTATTAACCATTATACCATGTCCTATTATGATCGCTTTCATACGTTTGTCACTCTCAATTGGTTGGTATGTATTAAAAGAAATATGTTCTTTATCTTTGGTTTCAGCAGTTAAATTATATCTAATCTTAACAGAAGTTGGAGTTATAAATATTAGAATCGTCCCGATAATGAAAAGTGATAGAAAAATAGAGATTGCAATTCCTTTTTTTAATTTTATACTTTTAAAAATCATAATTTGTAGTTTAATCTAAACTTAATATTAGTGCGATTGATTATTATTCAATAATTAAAATTTTATCATACAAGCATATAAAATTAATCTAAAGCTCCCAAAAAAATTTGAAAAAGGGATTAAATTAGAAATAAGATATAAAATTCGAGGTTAAGCTTAGTAATAATTATTTTAAGGAATTAAGTAGAAGAAAGATATAATGAAGATTGATATTGAATTAAAAAAAGAATTTGACTCCTTTGATGTTTTAGTCGCGGGAGGAGGATTAGCTGGATTTGCCGCCGCTCTCTCTGCGGCTAGAAATGATGCTAAAACTATCCTAGTTGAAAGAAATGGATTTTTAGGTGGTTTAGGTGTTGTTGGTGCGACCGCTTTACATAATTTTTTTAATATTTTTGGTGCTACACCAGGTGCACCTAGATTAAGAGTCGCTGCAGGAATAGCTCAAGAATTAGTCGATCGTGTCGAAGAAAAGGAAGGTGCAATAGGGCACATACATTTAGAGAAAGGAGAGAGATACATTAGCATGATTACTCCGATGGAGCCTGAAATAACCAAATCAGTTTTAAATGAAATGCTTTTAGAAGCAGGGGTAAAACTGCTATTACACACAACTCTGATAAAAGTTCTTACTACTACTACTAATAAGATCGAAGGTGTGGTTTTATGGAACAAGAAAGGTTATTCCTTTATACCCGCTAAACAGTTTATTGATTGCACAGGGGATGGTGATCTCGCTGCTTATGCTGGAGCCCCTTGTAGACATTTTAAACAAAATGAACGAGGAGCGTATCCCGCAGGATTTACATTTCGTCTATGTAATGTAGATTTAGAGAAGATGGAACAGGATTTGCATAATAAAAAACTCATAACTATGTTAGGTCACGCTCTAAAACCTGGTGATAAAGAACCAGAATTGGTGAGAATTGGATTTAATATACGTAAATTGGGTTTCAAAAAAGGATTTTATTTTTACGCTTCATCGTTATGTCCAAATGAGCTTACGTATTGTAATTGCCTTAATTTCGGACCTAATGATGGTTTAGACCCGGAGAGATTAACTAATGGGGAAATTTATATTCGAGAATTAATGCTTGATTTTGTAGAACTCTTAAAAAAAAAGGTCGACGGATGTCAAGACTGTTATGCTGCAGGCGCGGCTCCTTATATAGGACAGCGTAGAGGACGATCTGTTCATTGTATATATGAGCTTTCTAAGGAGGATTGTCTCGAAGGAATTAATTTTGAAGACCAAATTGGCTGTGTTTCCTTTATAGACTTAGGCAATCTTATCGTAAAGAATTCGGGTGCTTTCGGAATCCCATATAGAGCAATACTCCCTCTAAAGATTAAAAATCTTCTTGTAGCCGGGAGGACAATATCCCCTGATAATGTGGCCTTTGCAGCTACTAGAAACACTGTGCCATCTATGATTACTGGAGAAGCAGCGGGAATTGCCGCCTCGATGGCTTCTAAATTAAAGATTTCACCAAAAAATATCAATGTTAAGAAATTACAAGAAAAATTAATTAAAAACGGAGCTTTATTAGAGCCCATTCTTGATCCTTTAGAAGAATAATCCTCAAAATCTTCTTGATAAGGCTGTGATATTCTTCAAAAAAAAAAATATTAAAATAAAGTTGAAGAAAAGCTCATATTAAATTCCAAGCTCTTCAAGTTTAATTTTATTTTTTTTAACAACATCTTGACTTAGGGGATAAAATTTCCAGAATATAATTGTTGCCGTTAATACTATAATCATGGGGATAACTCCCATTAATAGCCTGATTCCCCATAGGACTAAGTTAATATCCTCAACTGCGCTTGCCAAACCTTCATAGGTATCATATCCTGGTACGAATCCCGTGAGATCATGAACCAAAGCGAATAAAACAACGGTCAATGTAGCAGTAAGACGAGAAATAAATGTAGTTAATCCAATAAGAATTCCTTTTTGATTCATTTTTGTTTTCACTTTGAAATCGTCAATAACATTAGTCTGAATGACGGGGAAAAATAAAGCCCACCAACACCCTATAGAAAACCCTAGAATGAAAGTAAAGATTAATAAATCGTAAATTGTCTGAAAGAATGTTAAAGGTATTAATGCGAAAGCCAAACAAAAACCCCCAATAGTTATTGTTTTTTTATTACTATCTATTTTTCTTGAGAGTTTAACCCAGAAAGGGACTGATATTATTGCTCCTAATAGAAAAAAGCCAAGTATTAAAGTTGTTATTGATGGATCTTCTCTTAAAACGTAAATACCAATATATATCACATTCATAGTTAGCATTTCTGTAGCCACTACAAATGCAGTATATCCGACTATAAAAACAATAAAACTTCTAAACATCAGTGATTTTTTTAAAGCTTCAAAAAATCCCATCTCTTTGGGTTCATCTGTATTGTAACGCTCGATCACGGCTTTTTCTTCCTTTGCCCCAGGGATGAACAGAAGACATGCTATAAGACCAATTATACAAATGAATAAAGCCATAAAGACAAATCCTTCTTTTCCTACTTGTATGGAAATTATTAAAGGGGGAATTAACATACCTAAAACTCTACTTATTATAGATATTGGAGTAGAATATGCGGCCAGTGTACGGCGTTCGCTTTCGCTTCTGAATTTATCCGCTCTAAGATGTCCTTGATTGACATATATAAGACTTTCAAAAGTATCAGCCAAACTCAAAGTTATTGCCAACCAACCAGAAAGTATCCAAGCACCTGACATTGTATTTGGATCAACATCTGGGGGTAAATATATCAAAAAAACAAAGAATAGCCAAGGGAGTATTCCAATTAAAATCCAAGGAAGTCGTTTACCCCATTTTTTAGTAAATCTTGTATTACGATCTGTTAAATATCCTATTAACGGGTTATTTAATGCATCCCAAATAAAAGCGAGGGCTAAGCTAAGTGAAATCAACCACGCATTTAAACCTATAATAGCTTCATAATAGAAAAAAAGAAATAAGAATTGCGCTGCACCTACAAAATAGCTAGCAAAATCATAACTACTAAAAGACAAGAATGTTAATTTTGAGTGTTTAGTTTTATCTAATTCAAGGTCCTTCATTTTACTTTATTTCATCATAATTTTTAATTAAAGAAAAAAGCTTTTCATAAAGACTATGCTTTTTCTGTTAAAATATTCTTAATGTTTTACTTTAAATTTTTTAATTAATAAATCTTCTATTCTCTATAAAATAAAATCAATTAACAAACATTTTTCAATTATTTGAGGTATAAAATTGAAGCTAACGCTTGAAAATCTAAAGGAACTAGAAAAATATGAAGTCCTAGTCGCTGGAGGTGGATTAGCTGGATTTACCGCTGCTCTCTCTGCGGCTAGAAATGGTGCTAATACTATTCTGGTTGAAAAAGAGGGTTATTTAGGAGGCTTAGGCGTCATTGGCGCTGTCGTTCTCCATAACTTCTTTAATATTTTTGATACCACCCCAGGAGCTCCTAGGTTAAGAGTTGCTAAAGGGATTGCTCAAGAATTAGTCGATCGTGTCAAAGAAAAGGAAGGTGCAATTGATAATATTCGTTTGGAGAGATTTGGAGGTCATACCAGTGTAATTTCGATTGTGGAACCAGAGATTACAAAATCAGTTTTAAATGAGATGCTTTTAGAAGCAGGGGTAAAATTATTACTACATACGACAATCATTCAAGTGGTATCAAATAAGAATAAAATTGAAGGTGTCGTAGTTTGGAATAAGTCAGGTTTTTCATATATTCCCGCTAACCAGTTTATTGATTGTACTGGGGATGGAGACCTTGCTGCCTATTCTGGTGCTCCTTTTAAACATTTCAAGGCAAATGAACCTGGGGCATATCCCGCGGGTTTTACTTTTCGATTATGCAATGTTGATTTAGAAAAAATGGAGTTGGATCTAGAAAATAAAGGGCTTATAACCATCTTAGGACATGATATCAAACCTGGTGGTACGAAACCCGAATTAGTTAGAATAAAATTTAAAATACGGAAATTAGGTTTTAAAAAGGCCTATTTTTTTTATGCCGTATCGTTATTTCCGAATGAACTAACGTACTGTAATTGCCTTAATTATGGACCAAATGATGGATTAGATCCTCAAGCATTAACCGAAGCTGAAGTTTACATACGAAGAGAATTATTAGAAATAGTCGATTTTTTGCAAAAAAATATTGATGGGTGTCAAAATTGCTATGCTGCTGGGGCTTCTCCATATGTTGGGCAACGACGCGCTAGAACAATCCGCTGTGAATATGAGCTCTCTAAAGAAGACTGTCTCGAAGGACGGAGGTTTAAAGATCAGATAGGTTGTTTTTCTTTTATCGATGCGGGTAAAGTCTATGTAAAAGATTCGGGCGCTTTTGGAATTCCTTTTAGGGCAATCGTTCCATTGGAAATAAAAAATTTACTTGTTGCTGGAAGAACAATCTCACCAGACAATATAGCATTTGCAGCTACAAGAAACACAGTATGCTCTATGATCACGGGGCAGGCAGCAGGAACTGCTGCTTCAATAGCAGTAGGAAAGGGAATATCCCCTCGAGAAATAAATGTTAGAAAACTTCAAGAAAAATTAAAAGAAGACGATGTCCTTTTAGAACCCATAGAAGATAATCTAAAATAATAACATATGCTAGTAGAACAATTGATTGCATTCGTAATTAGGTAATCAAAATCTAAATAAATGATAAGAATAGATGATCATTTTCAAATAAAAGATCTTATTTTTTTTTTGGAATTACTATATTCTTACAAAATTAAAGATTTTGATTATCATTTCTCAAATTCATTTTCTTTTTAGATTCAAAAGTTTAGAAATTAGCTGAATTGAAATTTTAAAATGGAAATTTATTTATGTAATTTAAAATCAAGTCAGAAATGTATAGTGCCTAAATAATATCGATTAAAGTGTGAAAATTTATCAAAATATTCTTATTAAGATATTCTTTAAATTATTTCCACATTTTTAAAGAATATAAAACAATTTTCTAAAATTTCTGGATAGATAGAAATTTTATAAAGAACATTATTCAACAGAATTATTAATTTGGTAAATCAAAGATGTTCAAGGATTTAATAGAAAAAAATAGATGGTATGTATTAATTGGAGCGATCCTGATACAATTAGCTCTAGGTTCACTTTATAGCTGGGGGACTTTAACAGTATTTGTAAGTCCTTACTTGAATGAGAATCCTGCTGTAACTGTTTTTGTTTTTGGAATTGCTATTATTGCTTTCGCAATAACTATGACACAAGCAGGAATTCTGGCCAAAAAATTCGGTCCACAAAAGACAGTTTTAATAGGAGGTACGGTGATTGCAATAGGTGTTTTCGCCTCTGCTTGGATGACAACCCTCTTCGGTTTAATAATTACTTATGGGCTTCTCTTTGGGCTTGGTATCGGAATTGCTTATGTCGTACCGATTGCAGTTGCTAATAAATGGTTTCCTGATAAAAAAGGGTTAATTACGGGGTTAGCAGTTACGGGATTCGGGGCAGGTTCTTTTATCTTTAATTATTTAATAAGATTTTTTGCTCCACTTGGAATTCCCATAATGTTTATATTACTCGGTATTTTTTACACGATCTTCCTTGTAGGAGGAGCTCTTTTTATGTATAATCCTAAGGAAGGATACAAACCAGTCGGCTGGGAGCCGATAACAATAGCCACAGATGGTACAGTATCCACAAAACAGTGGGAACGAATGGAAATGGTAAAATCTAAAGACTTCTGGTTTCTCTGGGGATCCTACTTTCTCTCCGCTATGTGTGGATTGATGTTAATAGGAACCTATGGTTCTTTCGCTACTTCTGATTCAAGTTACATTATAAACAATGCTGATTTAATCGTCCTAACTGGTAGTATCGGTGCGCTCTTTAATGGTGCAGGTAGAATAGTCTGGGGAAAACTGGCAGATCAAATTAACTTCCGAAACAGCATGGTAATTATGATGATTATTCAAGCTGTTATTTTATTTATATATTTCTCAACAAGTGCGAATATCGTAATGTATTTCATACTTACGGGTTTGATTATGTTTTGTTTCGGTGGTAATTTATCACTTTTTCCAACCGCAACCAGCGATATGTATGGAACAGAAAACCTCGGTAATAACTATGGAGTTCTCTTTAGTGCTTATGGTGTAGCAGGATTCATTGGTGCTGTCGCAGTTAATCAAATAGTCTTACTCTTTGGAGGATATTTCACATTATACCTCTTTTTAGGGGTTCTTTCTGCAGGGGCTGCAATATTAGCTTTTCTGGTTAAACCTCGGAAAAGTTAAAACAACACATTTCTTAATCACATTTCAATGATACTTTTTCTTTTTTTTTTTTATATTTTTAAGATTAGATAATACTATTTTTTAGAAAACTAATAAAAAAAGGTAAGGATTTGAAAAATCGTCTTTCAGGTTTATAAATACAACTGAGATTGATTTATTTATAAAAAGGGCTATTTCTTCTTTTTCTTTAATTCCTTTATGGATTTTTCGGCTAATTTCTTTGCAGCCTCGTATTGTTTTTTCCAGTGATTGATTTGTCCTTCCAACTGACTTATTTTATTCGATAATTCTCTTAGCTTTTTATCATCGGTTTGGGGAGCTTGAGGAATTCGATCCTCTGATTTTTGTTTTAGGAAGTTATATTTTTCTTTCCAGACTTGAAGTTCTGTCTTTAATTCTTTAATCGCCGCGCTTTCGTGTTTACTACCAGAAGTAATTGCTGCGGTTTTTTCTGATTCCGAAAGTTCCTTTTTAAGGCTTTCGACCTTATTTTCTAACTCCTTTACCCTCGTTTTTAATTGGATTATCTCCTCTTGGTAATCGGTTATAGATTTTGGTTCCATTAAATCTTGAAACATTGATTTGCCGACTTCTAGTTCCTCTTTTGATTTCTTGCTTAACAATTTATCTCTTCGCTTTTGTAACACTTCAACGGTTTCTTCCGAAAGAAAATCAAGCGGGTTGAAACCTATACCTCCGTGTTGAGTTCTCCTCTTTCTAACCTTAACGAATAAAGGAATTCCTCGCACCGCCTCTCCTGAGATGATAGACTCTCCTTTATCTAATCCCGAGATGTCGTTTGAATTTTCTTTACTTAAATCTTCAGCGCTCTGGATCGTAATACCAATATCTCGGACATCGGAAAGATTGTGAACCACCCACGTTCCAGCTTGAGCTCGTATAGTCGTATCAAGTAATTGAGGTCTTTGAGTACCTATTACAATATTTGCACCAAATTTTCTACCTTCTTGGGCAAATAGTTTGACCGTTTCGCGCGCTTCAGAAGTTTTTTTACCTGCAAACAAATGTGCTTCGTCTAAAAATAAGTAAAATGGAGGGATTTGCCTTGAAGTGCTTGCAGTATACAATTTTTTAAGCAATTTGCTCGCAATTACTTGTTGTACCTCTAAGTCTAATCCTCTAAGGTTGACTATGGAACATAATCGAGGGGCTACAATATCAGTTGGATCTAACGAGAAAATATATTCTAAATCAACATCTGCGGCGCTGTTTATTGACAAGTCTGCGTATTCGATGATATTATCTACAAATTCGCTAACACCTGGATCTGATTCTTGAGATGGTTTTTCATCTCCCACATCTTCGGAAATACCTGCTTCTAACGATTTACCGCAATTTTCACATTCAGTGGCTTCTTTGCTAATCTCACTACCGCACCAAGGGCAAAATGATGTATCTGATTTGAAGGATTCTGGTTCTTCCTCTTTTTGCTCGTCCAAATCCTCAGCCGCTACCTTTAGACTCCCGTATTCCCCATGGCGATCCAAAATAACTACGGGAATACCTTTTTTAAGAAACTCTTCGCAAAGCACTCCCATTGTATAGGATTTACCAGAACCCGATTTACCAGTTATAAAAATCCGTCCTAAATTTTTTACGAGTATGTTCACATTGAAAGGATAACCAAGCAGCTTACCAATCGAAATGGATTCTCCGGGTGGATTATAAATCCCTAATACTTTCGATATTTGTTCTTCGTCTGCTAAATAAACCTCAGAGCCGACTTCAAACGGACGGTTAGGTCTATCCCCTAACACTTGAAGATTCGCCTTTAATCCGCTGCTATCGCTCCACATATCGGTGATTGAAAGTAAAAAGTAATTATCCTCTTCCTCAATGTTGTCGTATACTACTAAATAATTATTTCTCCCAACTTTTGGGCTTGTTATTAACATCTCGACCGTGTGCGTAGTTGTTTTTCCGGTCAATCTTCCCGCGATATTCTCCTTTTTGTTGGTAGCTTTTTCGTCAGACATGATCTTTTCACAATTGAATAGTTTTTATTTATGAGATTATGATTTAAAACTTAAATTTTTACTATGAAGACATACTTAAAAAGACTATTTATATTTAGGTTTTGCTCGTGGAAAAGGCTTAGGTATTTCGATGAACGATGTACTTTTCTACAAGATGATGTGGCTTATAAGATTCTTTCGCTTTTCTTAGGCCAGGAATGCCCAAATCTTGTTCTCTGTTAACGAACTTTACTTCTCTTTCGTAATGTTTTAAAAATAGATTGTTTATTGCTTGATAGGAGCCCTCGAATTGAGTGTGTGCTTTTTCGATGTGTATCACAAGGGTCTCTGGATTTAAGAGTTCACCGAATGTGTAAGCAACGCATGTATCGTTGACACATATTATACCACCTATGTAGTTTAGTTTACTGAAGTTATCAATTGCAGAAAGAATTGCTTTTTGTTCTTCTAATAGACTCTGGTCATCTTCGCAATCCTTTACTTGACACCATTTTAACTGTAATTCCCTACATTTATCTATTAAATCCTTATCGATTATATTAAATTCAAAATTGTAACTCTCCAAGAATTTATTTAACCATCTTCTATTTTTACGATGTTTGTTTCCGGGAAGCTCCTTCATTTCTTGGAACTTGTAAATATAATCGAAATTTTTTCTATCTTCTAAAAATACCAGATTTAATTTTTCAGAACTATCGTAATCTTTAAGATTATTACATATTTCAAAAGGGACTCGATTGAATTCTGCGTTTTTATGCTCATTTAAGATCTCTTCCATGATAACATGAGGTCTTTCTCCAATTGGCGGTAGAAAGAATATGGCGTTATTGGAATTTGTGTTAGGTTCTTCCCATTTTGTTAAATATTCCTTAGAAAATATGATGAGGTGATCATCCTTCTCAATATATTCAAATTGATAGTGTTCTCGCCACATAAATAAATTCGTAAACGTGAATTCAGATATCTGAGGAGGATATTCTTTAAAATATCGGTCAAATAATGATTTGTGTTTAATCTGAATGGAGGTGGCATTATCAAGACTCATGGTGTAATAAGAATTAGTGGAGATTTTTAAGGATTTTTCTTTTAAAATAAAGAAATATGTATATTTTTTTTCTAGAAATTAGTAGTCAGAATGCAAATTTAGGAAAAATAAAGTAATTTCTAATTTTCAGCAATTAAAACCCTCGAATTTTCTACATAGCCTTTTATAACGTTACGAATTTCCTTGAATTTATCTATGGCCTCAATCAACTCGTTTCCATTGAGGATATCCATACCCTCCTGGTTCAGTCTTTTGATCTTTGCCAAAACCGCTTCAAACTCTCCCTTATTAGCATTTATTTTATCAAGAAGTTCAGAATACTTTATTTTTGTTTCTTCAAGCCTATATTTTTCTGATATTGAGATTATTTCTTGGCAAGTATTAATTGACTTATTAAGATCATTTTTTTTATAATTTTCATCGAATTGCGTTTTTAAATTGTTAATTTCAATTTTGGCTAGTTCGATCTCTTTTCGTATTTGAGATTGTTTATTTAGAACTTTATTTTTAATAAATTCGTGCTTTTGCTTTAAATCCGCATCTTGAAGAATCTCGCTTATTTCAATACACCTGTCGCATAACTGTAAGGCTATTTTAAATCGATTTTTTTCCAGATGATTTTTTATTTCGAGATCTAACCTATTAAGTTCGTTCTTTAAATTTTCTCCTTGCTTTTGTTGTTCGGAAATATGATTGTTTATCGCAGTTAATTTTTCCGAATATGTTTTGATCAAGTCCTCATTTTCTATTATTTTAGCAAGTTTAATTAAATTTTTACAATTTTCTGAAGCTTTTTGAAATTCTTTGTGTTCTCGATGGATGTTCATTTGATTTTCTAAAACTGAAATCTCTTGCTTTGTGTTCTCGCGCCTTTCCTTATCGATTAACATTTGTTCGGTGATTTCTTCTGATAGTAGCGTATATTTCTCAACTAAATCATTTCTATTAATCGATTTTGATATTTCGATTATTTTCTCACATTCTTTCAAAGTGGCTTTTAAATTGTTTTCATCCCTAAAATTTTTAATTTTTCTAGCAAGATCTTCAATAATTTTATTATATTTATCTTCGGCAGCAAGGATTTCTTTTCTTAATCGGTTTATTTCGTTTAAATAAGAGGATAAATCTTTTTCTTTTACTAATTTGGTAGCTGATTCGATCTTCATTATTGCAACTTTAAATCGCAGGTTTTCTTTTAAATTAATAATCTCTTGTATGGACACCTCTATTTGTTCTACATGCTCGTTTCGGAATTTTTCCTTTGAAAACGAGAATTTATAGTCAAATCTTTTTTGTTCACCATCTAATAAGACACAACTACTAACGATTATATTCTTTTGAGCGTCGGTCCATGAAGATAGATTATCTCGAAATCCCGTTGTTTTAATTTTTTCTGTAGCATCTATTTTCTCGATTTTGTCAAAAATTCGGTTCCTAAAATCTTCTAAATAATAT
>WJKD01000326.1 GCA_014729315.1 Promethearchaeota archaeon
GCACAATACGGAATAGCACATAAATATGAGATAAATAGAGAATTTCAAAATGCTTATACTCATTATATGGAGATTTTTCAGCAAGATTCAATGTTTAAAGATGTTAGATATAGGATAGAAAAAATATTAGGTTATTTAGCATTTAATGAAAATAATTGGATGACTGCAATAAATCATTGGGAAAAAGCAAGAGAAATTGATAATAGGTTAGCTGATGCAAGAGAACTACCAGATTCTACGAAAACGTTAAGCGATTTAATTGAAAATGCCAAATTTAAAAAAAAAGTTAGTGACTTAATGATTATTTGGTATTTTGCTGTTGGAGGTATTCCAATTATATTTGGATTTTTAATCGGTCGGTATTTTTTAAAATTATACGTTTCTAATAGGAAAAAATATAATGACCTGTCAACATCAATAAAATCGTATTTAACAACTAAATATTTTATCATTGTAATGATTTGGATAGCTTTAATTGGTTTCTTTATCTTCTATAGAGAGATATTTACTTCGATATTACAAAACAATGAACTTGCACGTCAATTGATTTTTTCTGTAGCATTTCTAAGTCTAATATTAATGTTTCTTTCTTTGTGGCGAAAAAAAATTCATGTTATTTTTAGAAATGTAAAAAGCAGCCAGATTCAACTTCGAACCTATAGAAAAAATAAAATTATATGGCATCTGATAAAATTATTTAATATGTTTCCAACGAAAAAATCACAAAAAATAAATAAAATTATGGAAAAAATTAATAGTAATTATAATTGTAGAAATCGATTAAGACTGATAGATGAGTCATTAAGTGTTGATTACATAAGGATTAAAAATGTTAGATGTTCTAATATAATAGGAAAAAATTTGTGTTTTCTTGATAGTTCAAAGAAAAAGCATGGCAGTGGTCTCGTTAAAATTTTTCCAATGGATACCGAACTAAATGTCGATCTCAAATTTGATAAAATAGATGAAGAGTCGACATTACAACTTACGGATCTTGAAATACCTTCTATTGGAGAAATATGCTTCCAAAAAAAGAAGAATTTGTTGATTATTTTTTTCGAACTTGATCCTGAATATACTTATTATCAGAAATTGCGATTTGGAGATATCTCTAGCAATAATGATTTAATTAGCTTTTTAAAAATATCTAATGAATGCAAGTTATTTGTTGATCGCGCTTATTTGAAAGGATTTTGTAAAAATGAAATTATAGAAGTGGGTGCAGAAGAGACTTTTGAAGTCAGTTATGACAGTAACGACATTTCAATCGGGTTCGATACTTTCTCTAATATAAGTCGAATAGAAATTGGAATCAAAGATGAACAAGTAGTTAATAGAACTCTGCTGAAAAATATGCGAGGTCCGCAGGTTTCATTTATCGATCAAATAGCTTATTATCGAGAGAATGAATTGATAAACACTATTGAAAGTGGAGAAATAAGCACCTCATTGAGACAAGGAGCTAGAAATATAGTTCTTAACAAAAATAAATATGTAAAAAGAAAACCATCTAAATATTATAATTTGTCTGTACATATAACTAAAAATGAGATTATTAGTAATTTCGATACGAAAATTTCTTCATTGAAATTAGGCTACAGAAATAGTCTTCGATATGCTCCTAATGAATTGCCAGGTCTTCTCGTTTGGTTTTGGTCCGAGAAAAAGGAATATGTGTTGATAATTGGATTTATCGGTTTTATTCTTACTTTGCTTTTTCAGCCTATGCTCGAGGCAATCTTTAATAAGATATTTGAACAAAACACGGTGTTTTCAGCAGTTACAAAACTATTTTCTGGAAACTAATAAAATTTGCAAGTTACAAAAATTTCATTAGGAATTTCAAATAAAAATGAGCATTTTATACTAAAAACAATGAGGACTGAATCATGAGAACTGCAACTCCATTTACATTCATCTTTCTCGTAGGTATGCTCACATCATCTTTAACTTGTGCAAAGGCAAGCAACGACTCCAACATAAGTAAAAATTTTAAAATTTCCATACGAACAGCGAATCTAACTACTAGGGATGCAGATTCTGCTATATCGTTTATACGTAATTCAGCAGCTTTGTATTTGAAAAATAGCAAAGATAGCAAAGACCTAAATAAAATTATGAAGAAATATGAACTAACAGGTTTAGTAAGTAGAATGGATTCTAACTACTTTATTTCTTTAAAACTAAAATCAGTAAGGACAAATAAAATAGTATCAAATTATATGAAAACTTCTCAAAAACCATTAAACGAATTTTTACAAACGATAGTTAAAGATGGAATAAAGTCAGTATTGACGAAAGCGAATTAATGTTTGAGCATTGAAAATGGAATTTCTACTTGTATAGAAACCTTTGATGAATCTAATAGACATGTATTTTAAAACTTCTCATCATACCGCGTCCACAACATATCCCCCAAATCCCAGGCTTTTTGGACGACGGTGGTGCCCCATTTTATGCTGTAATCCGTTAAATAAGCTTTCGCTTTTTGCGGATTTTTTTTATGCAGTGAACGTGCCTGTTCTTCAATCTCCTTTTGATTATCAAATATTTCCTGTTGCATGGGTGACCAGACTTCGGTCACATTGTGGCGCATGTCGCCCCAGCGCTGGGC
>WJKD01000001.1 GCA_014729315.1 Promethearchaeota archaeon
ACTTTTTTTAAAAAAAAGGATTAATAAAATTCAGAAACTAAATGGTGAAAACTTTACATAAGATGAATAAAATCAATAATCTAATCTTAGCATAACCATTTGATAAAAAAAATGAAAAAAAAAAATTAAATTTTAGCGTGATTACGTTTTCACGTGCCGAACCCACCACTTAAAAAGACTCGAGACAGAGGGGTAGCAACTCCACCCACAATTGAGCCAAAAGATGTCAATTTTTTAAGTTGTCCGATTATATTTTTCGAGACTTTAATCGATCGCGTTCTCCCTTCAATAATCGTTCCTTGGTCAGAGACAAGAAATATTTGGATAGTTTGTTCTCCGAGTTTTCGAGGTTCTAAGCTAATCCAAGTAGTATCTCCGTTCTCAAGCATACTAGATAATACCCCGACAATATCCGTTTCTCCACTTGATATAAGAGGGATTGATTTTGCTGGAATTGTAAAACTCCCCCTTCCTTCAACTTGCAGATCCAAATTTATTTCCCTAGGCTCGAAACCAGGTGCAACGATTCTAATGCTATATTGCTTGGCCTCCTCCGAATTATTAAATAAAAAAATTAATAAGTGCAACTCGCCGTCTTTATACACGATTTCTTGGCACGACGAGTCCATATATATTGGATCTTTCGAGATACGCTCAATGTTATCCGAGAGTTCGAGCTGTATGCGATCGATGATACTGAAAAAACTCGGGGTGTAATACTTAATATATTCAAAAATTTTATAGATATCTGCTAAAGAGAAATACCACGTACCTCCCACTTCGAGTCCTTTATCTACATCAAATTTCTCTGAATCAACATTGACAATTTCTTTTAATTCGCTCACGAATTGTTCTTTAGTCAGTACATTCTGATATTCAAGATAGTAGAGAAATAAGAGATTCTCAATCGCAAAGGTAATTGGCAATTCACCTGCTTCTTGCGCTTTAGTTCTTTCGATATACATGGGGTTCAAGATTTTGTTGATCCCGGATAAATATTCGTCCCATTTGAGATAACTAACGGGTTCTAAATGGTTTGAAAAGACTTCCGAGAAAAAGTTGTCTAAAAATAATGCGTGGCTCGAGGGTTTGTAGAAGTCTTGAAGTCCGTTCACATCGTGAATATTTAATTTTAAGGAGCGCACTAAGAGCGCTAGGCCAAACCCGAAAAGCGCGAAACCTATCGCTGCGTAACCGATTTCGAAAAATCCCAGAACGAGCATAGTCACAAATAATATAAGTGCAACAATGCATAATATTGCGATTACATAGAGTAAATATACCACTCGTTTTACATTGTGATAGAGTGTATCAAATCCTTCAAGGCTATCAAGCGGTCTGCCTCTTCTTCTTTCGAAGTCTAATCTCATCTCCAAAGAAGATATGGTCATTCGGGCACCTAAAAGAAGCAGTATAGAATTGATTCCATATACTGCCAACACCAAGTAAAAAACCACTATCACAATGAAATCAAGAAGAAGAATTTTAAAGATAGTTAACAAGGTTATGATTACGAGAATTATAGGGAGCACATATAAAAACCATTTCCCAACTCTTGAGACATAACGAGTAATTCTCTTCTGCGATCTCTCTTTTTTAATAATCTTAGATAGTTCTTTTTGTAATTGTCCTTCCATTTGAAGTTTCAACTCTGTTTTAGAAGTTTAATGCTTCTATATTTTTTAATAATTATTGAATATTTATTTGCATCCTATATATTTATTATAGGTCGAATTGAATGCGTATTTTTAGAAATAAGTTGAAAAAGTGATAGAGACGCAAAAGATGCCATTTTTCACATTTTGAAAAAGAATGTGTTATAAATTATTTTCCCTAAAAATTTACTAAGTTATTTCTATAAAATATCGAAATAAAGGAATAATGACAAATAGAACTGATTATTGTGATAAATTAACATTAATCTCCTCAGAAGTGATTTTTCTCGATCTTTTGGAACGGATGTTTTGTGTTTTTTTCATAATTTTTTTTGGATTTTTACGACAAAAATCTCATAATCGTTTTTAAATATATCGCGAAAAAAATCGTTCTAAAATTTTTTCAGCACCAAATAAGTCAAAAATAAGGCCATAAAATATAAAAATAATAATGAATGGGAAAAAATCGATGAATTGGTAAGTCAGTCTATAGATTGGTTTATCATCAGTTTTAAAAAAATTGATTGAGTTTAAGAAAAAGGTGTAGTATTCGTTTGGCTTCTATAGTATGAAGAAAATATCTATATTTCTCACCGCAGTGCTTTCTTAATTTCTAAATCATTTTTCTGATGATGATTTTCTCAAAAAATGATCTTAAAAACATTACTTTGCACGACGAAAAAAGGAGTATTTTTGATACAATTCACGAATAAGGAGATTTGGATAAGATTTTTAGCCCGTTACCTTTATATATTCGAATATTCTTACAATGTATGTAAACAATTAAATGAAATCTTAAAAAAAAAATCAAAAAAAAGATGTGATGAGAATGGAAATGAGAATAAAACCAGAAGTGGAACAAAAAGAAGCTAAAAAAATAGAATTAACTGACGAACAGAGAATACAAATCTACGCTTATTGCAAAGGAGTGAGTAAAGACACCGTTGAGGAAGTGTGTCCTGCCTTGTTCAGGGTTGTTTTAAACTCAGAGAAAGGTCCTTTAAAAAATGAGTTAGGTAAAGTTATATTCCACTTGCAAAAGACAGAACGATTAAACACCATTATTGGTTTAGAAAAGCTTGTTGACGCTTCGCTATTGGTTGCCCCTAATAAGTTGTTTAAGATTCTAACAACGAGCGATCGAGATGCGAAAGAATTGGCTGGAAAAATTAAAAATATTTTAAAATAAGAATTTTTTTTAACTCCTTTTTATTATTTATTCTAGTGTTTATTGTTCTTTTCAAAAAAACTACAGTTAGATCTTATGTCAGAGATAGAGTCAGATTCTAAGGAAGAAAATGC
>WJKD01000327.1 GCA_014729315.1 Promethearchaeota archaeon
CCCTTGATTAATCCAATCGAGGAAGTAAAGAGTAGCTTGTTTATCTGCCTCTGAAATTTCTACTTCACCTTTTTTAACTTCAATTATTTGATAAAATTAATTAAAATTTTGTTAAGTTGTTTAATTGTATTATTTTAGTTTTATTATTTAATTGTTTGTTTTTCCTAGAATTAATCCTTATACATATTTTTTATCATTTTTAACCAATTTTTGGTTTTTAACCTATTTAACCCCAAATTTCTTTTATCTGCTTAGATTTATATATTTAGGTTAAAAATCGATTAACAAATAGTTGTTGAATTAGTTGGCTACTTTTACTAAAAACTTTTTTATAGTTATTGATAAAGATTGGAGTGTTAAAAAGGAACACTCGTATAATTTGAGTTTTTTTTATTTAAATTCTCTCAAAAGAAAAAAAAATTTCTTTTCGTACGTAAACAAACCATTTTTCAAGGGAAAAGTAATTTTTGGATCTGATTTCAAAAATAGGATACGTCCCTTAAAGATGGATAAAATTCATGAGGACGGTACTTTCTCACCTGTTAATCCAAAGTTATTTAAGAAATTTCTTAAGTCAGAGAAGTTACAATTTATTGCATTTTCCAGCCAAACTGATTCGAAATATTTCTTATCAATCAAGGAAATGTTAGCCAACTTGCATTATCCAAAGGAAAAAATAACCACTCTTACTTTCTGTCAGTCTTGTCTCAATGAAAACAAATTTAATATTTTAGATAAAGGTACCCAAATCGAATCCCTTAAAAGCGATTTAATTTGCCCCAACTGCGCAATAGAGTTAATACTTAAAAGAGCTAAAACAATTGGACTTATTAAAGAGGAACGATATAGTCTCAAATTAAAGGGATTTCTTACGCATCTCGTATTGAAGTTTAAAAGCGTGAAAAAAGTATTAGATTCGTTTAAACCTAATTTTGATCCCGCGCAAGATAAAGAGATTACGCTATACGATGTTGAGGAAAGTCCCGCTATCGGAAAAAAATATCTCAATTATCCAGTAAACAAGCTTGCCATTCCAGATGCTTTTAAGAAAAATCTGAATGATCTAAATATAAAAAAGCTTCTTCCTATTCAATCCATATCAATCGAAGAAGGTTTATTATCAAAATACAATAATCAGCTTATTATGGCTCCCACATCGGGTGGTAAAACCTTAGTCGGAGAATTAGCTGGTATTTCGAAAGTGCTTAAACAGAAAAATACTACTATGTTGTATTTAGTTCCGATTGTGGCTTTAGCGAATGTAAGAACGGATGAGTTTATTAAGAAATACGCTTCTTTAAATTTAAATATCATAAAAAAAGTAGGAGAATCACTCATAGATGCAAAAGATGTTAGAGAAAACTTAGAAAATCTTCCAGATGCAGACATTATTATTGCTACTTACGAGGCGATCGATTACATATTAAGAAGTGGTAATAAACAATATTTAACCAGAATAAATACGGTAGTTATCGATGAGATTCAAACTTTAATTGATCCAGAAAGAGGGTTTATCTTAGATGGACTAATAGCCCGTTTAAAGATTCTTTTTCCTGAAGCTCAATTTTTATATTTAAGCGCAACTATAGGGGAACCTCAATTATTAGCCAATAGGCTAGAAAGTAAACTGATAAGATATAATAGTAGACCAGTACCAATAGAGCGCCATCTCATTTTATGCGTTAACGACAATGTAAAAAAAAAATATATTACTAAATTAGTTAGGAAATCATTTAGTGAAAAATCAAGATATAATTATCGTGGTCAATCGATAATCTTTACAAATACAAGAAAAAAATGCGAAAATTTATCGGAATATCTTCAAAGAAGGGGTTTAAAAGTAAAACCTTATCATTCGGGGTTAACAAATGAGGAACGAAACATCGTTGAGTTCGAATTTCAACAACAGAGGATTTCTGGAGTAGTGGCAACCGCAGCTTTAGCTGCTGGAGTTGATTTTCCAGCAAGGCAAGTTATCTTTGAATCGCTTGCTATGGGAATCAATTGGTTGTCGGTTGCTGAATTTGAACAAATGTTAGGAAGAGCTGGTCGATTGAAGAAACACGATTTAGGCTTCACTTATTTATTGGTGGAACCTGGAAAAATTTACTCTCCTAAGATGAAACATACCGAGGAAACAATAGCGATAAGGTTATTAAACGGGAAGATAAAAGACTTTGAACTTACTCCTGATGAGGACCGTTCTCTTACGGAATTATTAGCCTTTGTGTCAGTTTTTAATCAATCGATCGATTTTAATTTAATTGATGAATATTATGGTCTAATCATAAATAATAAATATAATTTAAATTCGCTTTTGGAAAAATTAGGAAAACTAGAATTAATTGAAAAAAAGGTCAAATTATTCAATATAACTCAATTAGGACAAGCTATAGCAAAATCCTTTCTTACCATTGATCAATCTCTCGATATCGTAAAGGAATTTGAAAAAAATGAAAAAGATCCGATTGAACTCGTATTAGATCTTAAACCATTGAGAAATGTCTATCTATCTAAAAGTATCGTTGCCGATTTGTCAAAAAATAGGAACATGAAGTATTTTTCGAACAATTTATTTAGTGCAAGCGTGCTTTCTTTGATGAATGCGGAATATGTAAGAAAACGCAAGAAATTTTCTGACGATTTTATTAATTTTATTACTAAATGGACAACCGATATATTCAATTGTCGCTGCAAAGACAATCCATATTGCGACTGTGGTAGAATCAATCTCGAAAAAATAATATTCAATCTTAGAATTGAGGAAAAAATGTCCGTAAGCGAAATTTGTGCAATTTTGGAAAAGGACTACAAAATTTTTATATTCAGAGCGGATATTTATGGTTATTTGGAAAATCTTATTTACTCGTTCGAGAGTGTGAAAAATATAATAAAAGGAATCCCAGCTCTTAAGACAAGTTATAACTCATTTTTATCTAATATACCCAAAATTGTCGAAAATATTAAACAGCTATAACCTAGCATTAGATTTAAAAGAAGTCTAATCGAATAATTTATTAAACAATAATAAAAAAATTTAATCGGGATTTTTGGAAAAAACCTTTTTACGACCTAAAAATTTGACAAATCGATACATGGCTTAATTTTATGCTATACACAATATTCCTTTATCAAAGCGAGAGTGGGTTATTATTATTGGACAAAAGCTTCCAAGATATAAGTTCGGGTAAGATGGAATTATTCAGTTCCTTTTTTTCAGCTTTAAAGAGTTTCATAAGCGAAATGGTTTTGGAAGGGTCAAAAGAGCTCAGGAATATTGGAATGGGGGATTATACCGTATTAATCACCTCGATTTCCGAGATCAAAGCAGATTTAGTGATAATCGGAGATAAGGATGACCAGAAAGAAATTAATAAAATCATCCCAAAAGTCGTCAAGCTTTTTTTAAAAAATAAAGAAGTTTTTTTAGAATGGGATGGAAAAAGGGCTGATTTTAAAGTATTTGACGAATCCTTAACTGAAATCATCCAATCAAACAAAAAATTGATTGGAAAAGCAAGTTTGATAGAAAAACCCGAAACAGTGCTTAAATCGATATGGGCACACAAACTCGACCTTAGTGATGAAGAAAAACAAAAACTTTCCAAGGAATTAGAAACTTTAAAAATCGAATTAGATCAAACTGAAAATGTAGCGAGGAAGTTAGAAATTTTAGATCGTTTGCTCAATCTATCAGAGAATTTAAAAGCGGAACAAGAATTCATAAATTTTCAAAATAAGAAAAAACAACTAAAAGACCAATTGAGAGATGTTAAGCTAAAATTGAGATATTATTTAGAAAGAGTGAAGGAATCTGTTTCAGAAGCGGTTAATTCTTTAGGTAATAAACCTATTAACGAGGGAAGTTATAAAGAAGTATATTTAAATTTGTACTCGTTTTCAAATAAACTTAAGTTAATCTCATTGGACGATACATGGGAAAAATATCGGGAAATGGCAAATATGCTCATAAATAAAGACGACTTTTCTCGAGATGAATTATCAGACGCAATACAATTTGTATTTAAAATGAAAACTGATGTAAACGAATACATTAATATTTAAAACTTTATAAAGAGAGAACTTTAAGCTATAGTATGAATCTCAATTATATCGTTATTTTCTATAGGATAATCTAAACCCACTTTTTTCCTTTTCTGACGAGCACCTTTCCTGATAATAGTTGCGTAATCAAATAATTCGTAGAGGCTTTTATGAATTTTTAACGCTACATCTTTAACATTAGAATTGGCTTGCATTATTAGCGGTTTATCGCTCACTTTACCTGAATTCATCGTGTAGACCTTTATTTTATTTAAAAATGAAAGAATTTTAGCTCCAAAATCGGATGGAAATCGATCTTTTTCTACACTTGTACCGATGATAATGGGAAATTTATCTGAATACTTTTCTTTCATTTTTTCAAAAGCCTCTTCAGTATGAGGTAAATCTCCTTTTGTTCCCAATAAAATGGATTTTTTGTATACAACTGCGGGATTTAAAGCGTCTACGATTTGTCTTAGAGTAATCTCTCCAAAAATTTTTACTACAGCGTTTCGAATTCCACTTTCAAATACTAATTCTTTAATTTGATTCGAAAATTCCTCCATATCGTCTTGATATTGGAGTTCTTTCGTCAGAAAAAAAACTTGAATTTTATTAGCGCCAGTCTTCTCGATACTAATAGGAGGAGGATCGACATTTATTCTTATATCAGCGTTATACAGCTCCTCTAAAATTAATTCGATTTGCCTATCAATATCTCTTGATAAATCCACGCAGATACAGATCAAATCGCAGGTTCTGAGTGCGGCAAGAATTTCCTTTCCATTTCCCACACCTTTAGAAGCATCTTCCATAATAGAAGGCATATCAATCATCTGGAATCTAATTTTATCGTACGTATAAATTCCGATTTCGGGAACGGGCGTAAATCTTCCAATTTTATCTTTTGCTGCGCCTGTAAGATAATTTAATAATGAAGTTTTACCTACTCCGGGGTTGTAATAGTCGCTAATCAATATGAGTTGGATTTCTTCTTTTTTTATAGAAAACGGGCTTACAACTTTACCAGCGCTTCTTGCTATTTCTCTATTTTTCTCTTGTTGACGTTTTAGTTTAGCTAACCGAGATTTGTTTAATGCAACAATTTTCTCTGTTGCTTTATGTTTAGGAACTAGGGAAAGGAACTCTTCTAATTTTTTAATTTTTTCATCTATAGTCTTCGCATCTAAATACTGTTGATATTTAGCTTGAGCTTCAGGGCCTATATTCGAACTCAAATAAAATCCCCTATGATAAAATGGGTTTTAAAGTAGGATTAATTAAAATAATGATTTAAACCTATCCTCAGTTTTCATTTTTAGATCTCCAAGAATCTCTCCAACTCTACCATCAAATTTTCTAAAGAATCTATTCTTTTTTGAAAATATATCGTTGAGAGAGTATCGATTCAAAAAACTCTGGAGAATCTGACCTAATAATTTTTTAACGACTTCAGAGTCTGTTTCCTTTTCCACGATTGCGTAAGTAAGCAAAGGTTGCTTATTATTGATATCTTCACCGGGTAGGGAGATCATCTGAGAATTACAAACAAGTTTAAAAGAAGCTAAAGAAACTACATTTATATCGTCGCCAAATACTTCAGTAGTAAAAGATTCAAGGGCCGATAAAAATCCCGCTCGCAAGTTTGGTTCTAATACTTCTGAAGAGTGATAATACTTTATTTCAATTATATTTCTATTTCCTAGATTTATTCCCATTTCTAAGACTGCCATAGTTTCTCTAACGATTTTCTCTTAAATATTTTTTTTATATATGATAAATTTTAAGATTGATAACGATATTATTTAAAAAAATTGAAGTTCAATGTTCATAGTAAATATGAAATTATTCAATAATTTAATTTTATTTTATTTTATTTTGTATGAAATTTAAATAATTTTTAAGTAGATTCCAATTGTTTCTTAAAGGCATTCAATGTGTTTCGCATTAAAGAATGGACAGTCATAGGACCGACTCCTCCTGGAACAGGTGTAATCTTCGCACATTTTGGAAGTACATCTTTGAAATTTACATCTCCTACGAGAGTTCCGTCAATTCTGTTTGTTCCGACATCAATAATTACTGCACTTTCCTTAATTTTTTCCTTTGTAACAAAGTTAGCCTTACCTACAGCCACGATTAAAATATCAGCACGCTTCATATGAGACTCAATTTCTATTGTTGATGTATGACATACCGTAATTGTCGCGTTTCTTTTTAAACACATAAATATTAGAGGTTTTCCAACCAGATTTGACCGACTAACAATCACAACTTCTTTACCTTCAAGGTCAATATTATATTCTTCTAACAAAGTTATTATTCCTTTAGGCGTACACGCTGCTAACTCTTCGTCATAGTTGAATAACTTTCCCTTATTAATCATGTGAAATCCATCAACATCCTTTTCGGGACGGATAAGGTTTAAAAATAAGTCAGTGTTTTCTTTTAGTTCATTTGGGAGCGGTAATTGAAGCAGAATTCCGTGTACACTTTTATCAGCGTTTAGATTTTCTATTTCCTCCTTTAATTCTGAAATAGCTACATCTTCTTTTAAATTTATTTGTAAAGATTCAATACCTATTTTTTCGCAAGTTTTATGTTTAATGTTCACATATATTTTAGAAGCTGGATCCCCACCAACTAAAATTGTGGCTAATTTTGGGTTAACATTATACTTTTTTTTAAGACTTTCGACTTCATGTTTCAATTTTGTGTTTAATTCTGTTGCTAATTTTCTTCCATTCAAAATTTTACCCATCTTTATTCACCTTCTTGCCAGTTTTTTGAAATATTGTATTTTTTTTTAGTATTGAGAAATCATTAAAGATTTCAATTGAAACAAGTTGATTAAAGAAAAATAAGCAAATAATCAAAATTTAAAATCTTCTTTTTCGCCAAACAATAATGCCTATAACTACAATTGCTCCAATAACGGAAAGGAGGATTACGAGAATCCACCAATTAAACTCTACTTCAAAAATCTCTTCTTCTAAGGTTAATAATTCCTTATCGAATAATTTTAGAACAGAATAGGCATAGTAAGTATTAACAAGTGACGAATATTTTTGATTATAGCCATCAGTTTTATCAACAAAACCTCCGTCTTGAAAATTTTGACGAGCTAAAATCCATTCCGTTGTAGCATCCTCGTCTTCGACTTCATCTTCATCTAGAAGGTAGATAGCGCTTATACAATAATACGTACTACCTAGGGTAGCGTACTTTGAATCAACTGAGGGCAAATATCCTCCATAATTATCAACATCATTCTCATCGTCGACAAAAAAGGAATTAAGATAATCAATTGTCGCACCTCCCGAAAATAAAAAGCTAGAGTCATCAAGTACTTCCGTCGTCAAGGCTACGTAAAAAGTATTTAAGATTGTAGATGAGAGACTGCTATTACCACCGTATCCCCCATCGCTGTTTGCGCAACTTAAAATGAAACTTTTATGGCTTTCTATATTCGGTATTGTTTCATCAATCATTTCGTAAATATTAAGGGCAAGACATGTAGAAATAAGGTTAGGAAGACCATCATCTCTACTTGCAAACCCTCCTCCGACATCTTGTTTACTGTCCACGAACCCTTTGGCACTAAGAAAAGCATTATCTTCGATTTCTTCGTCTAAAACCGTGAGCGCTTGACATAAAAAATAAATATCGCTCAAACTAGTAGTATCCAGAGCGCTCAAGGATATTATTTTGTCTTCTAATTCTTCAACGAGATCTGATGAATTGACGGTTTTTTCTACGGTTCCAAATATGTCTTTTTTCACTAATAAGTCAAAGTCATCTAAGATTTCAAGTCCATATGCAGTAGCTTGGTTCGAAACCCGATCTTCTTCTCTATTACAATTAACAAATCCTTCGTCCTCTTCTTCGTGATCCAAAACAAAATCAGTAATGTATGTTTTTCGAGGTTTCCCCAATACAAAGGGAATAATACTTAAAAGAATAATAAACGCTATTATGGACACAGTTAAAATTCGAAGTTTCGAACCTTTCAAATAATTATCCTCAAAAGTTTGTTCTAAATTTATTTTTTTTAATAATACTTAAAATTAAAAATTATCGGAAAACAACGATTTAAAGGGTGCTCTAAAAAACTTAGAAAAGTAGAATATAAGGATTGA
>WJKD01000034.1 GCA_014729315.1 Promethearchaeota archaeon
AGGTCCTCTAAATTTTGTTCGATAATTAGACCTTTTACTGGATTAGAAGATGAAATCAACAATGTAAGACTTCAATTGGTTAATTTGAAGAATTATGTGAGAGTTTTCACGCCCTTTGAAATCCTTACATATTTACGCTTAAAGGATGCCTTATATACACAACTTATAATCCTTTATTCCCTCTTTGAATTTCATCGAACTAAAGGAACAAGTAGAGGATCGTATTTAGTAATTAGAAATCAGCTCGAAAAAGAGTTAGGAGAGAGGTATGTAATTCCTCCTAAAGATCTTCAAGATTTCAAATTCATTATTGGTAAAAAGAAATTTACCAATAAAATTCAAACCATAGAATTAAAATCAGGTTTAGGTCTTGATCCTTCGGATTTTAATTTTGAAGTTGATTACCAAGAAGTAAGAAGCATTCCAAGCAATTTTGGTTGGTTCGAAACAACTTGGAGGGATTTTAAAAATAAAAAAGTTTTTGGTTAGGAAAGGGGTTTTGTTTCCAATTTTTTAGATTGTATTATGCTCAATTGCTTTTTCATTTCTTTTGTCTCTTTAGACGAAGGATAGAAGTATAGCGAAATTAAACCAACAATTATCAACATTAGGAAAGGAAAAAGGCCCATAATAAGTCTTATACCCAATAAAGCTTCAGCAGTTTGCGGATAATGCGTGACTTGACCCGTTGAAGGACTTACGGTGTCCTTTACAAAACCAGTCACGAGTAATGTGGTTGCTAATATTGCCTGTGCTAATCCTATTGCGGGCTTAGTAAGCAGCGAGTGTGTTCCAAAAAACATCGCTTCTCTCCTTCTATTGGTCCGAATTTCGTCGTAATCAGCAGCTTCTACGGTCATCACATTGTTAACGATAAATGGTCCAGCGATTCCAAAACCCGCTAAGGCTAAAGTAGCAGCAACCTGCCAATACTCTTGAGCAAATAATAATCCAAGCATTCCAAAGGCGTAAATTATCGTAGAAATGTAAGCTGTAGTCCGAATCCCGTGTTTAGATTGGAATTTCGCAAACATTATAAATCCGGGAATATTGGCTAATAGAAAGAAGAGCATTAATAATATCGCATTCCATCCCGTTGCTCCGAGAATGAAGGTAGCGTAAAAAATAACATTCGCTAAAAGTATCGCTCCTGTAAATTCTATCGCAAAATACCAACCACACGCAGCTAAAAACGTACGATTCTTAACGCTCGCTTTGAGGGCAGTAATTAAGTTTAAAGGAGTTTCAACTGGTGGTATTGATCTTTCTTTGATGAAAAATCCCGGAACTAGTAGTGCAGTCAATCCAATCAGCCCCCCGATAACTATAAAAGTCTGGAAGACGTAAAGGTTTTCTTTAACTAATAATGGTACACCAAGTCCAACTGCGTTGCCCAAAAGTCCTAAAACCATTGCAAGGGTATTAATTGACGCTCGCTCGGTTGTATCGTAAGACAATTCCCCTAGCAACGAGTTATAACTATTAGCTACTATCGTATAACAACCGTCAAACACCAAAATCCATATAGAGAACCAGATAATTAACGAGAATTCCGTGTTAACCAAGGGAAAGAAGAGGAACACATTTGCTACAAACCAAATAGGCGATACAAACCTAATGTACGGAACTCGTCTGCCCCATTTCGTCCTCGTATTGTCGGAGGCCCATCCAAAAATTGGATCGTTTATAGCATTCCATAAATTATAGAATACAAGCATAACTATGGAATAGGCTATGTTGTCTACCCCCATTATGTTTAACCAGAACCAAGCAGTTGAACCCGCTTGAGTAGAATTATATATCTGAGTGCCAAACATTCCACTCGCAAAAGTAAATTTCTTTTTAAGAGGAACTTTTTGGCTTATATTTCCCCCAATTTTTAAATTTTTTTGGTTTTTGGTTGCCATTTTCGTGGAGACGACGAATGTCCAAATTAGTTTTCTTATACAAATATTTGTTGATTCAGTATAAAACTTTATCTAATTCTATTAATCAAGTAAGTTCAGACTTTTTTTAAATCAAATATACGTCTGATAGAATTAGTTTTGTTGTCATCTTTTTTAGCTTTAGATTATTCAAATAAAATAATAACATACAATCTATTTTCCTAGCAAAATGAAGTCCAAAAATCAGAATAAAAAAGGTCGAATTTATCCTAGAAGAGATACAAAACCCGATAAGAATAATCCAAGACCGGGTTCCGATCATTACACTTACGAACCGTTTAAAAAATCATATGAGGAACGAAGAAATTCTGTTTTAAACAACTATGTACCAGTATATACGAACGAATTACTCAGTCAAACCGCTCTTGCGTATCTAGGAAAGAAAGGAAAAGTATCGGATAAAATTATAGATCTATATGTTACGAGGTTAGACGATAGATACGATTGTGCTGATTTTTTTGCCATCCACATTATTCTTGCACTTTATATAAATAAAACACATCAATTTCTGACCTCAGAGCAGTTTAATAAGTTGCGCGAAGTTCTTTTAAATTTTAAATATTGGGCAGATGAGCCCGGACATAATCAAATGATTATGTACACAGAAAATCATCAAATTTTATTTCATGCGATAGAATATTTAGCAGGACAGATGTTTTCTCAAGAAATTTTTAAAAATAACGCGAAAACGGGTGCTTGGCATCGCGAACATGCCCGCAACTTAGCCTTAACTTGGATGGAACGCAGGGCTAAATGGGGTTTTACCGAATGGTCCTCTAATGTTTATTTCGAAAAAGATGTCGAAGCTCTGTCGCTCCTAGCAGAATATTCTGAAGATCAAGAATTTACTAAATCGGCAGCGATCTTATTAGATATAGTTCTTTTAGAAATCGCTTTCAATCAGTTCTATGGATTTCATGCTTCAACACACGGTCGAGCTTACGAAGATCAAATATTAGGCGGATGGGATTTCAACACGGCTTCATTAGTGAAGCTAGTGTGGGGTTTAGGGACATTCAACGAGGAAGGAATGACCGCCGCTTTAATCTTAGCTACTGCTGAAAAATATGAGCCCTCCGACATAATAATTCGCATTGGCCAGCACACTCCCGAAACTTTTATTAACTACGAAAGAAACGGGATTCCACTCGATATGTTAGAAAAATATGGTGTAAGTAAAAAGGATCTTGACGAGGTAAATTATATTTGGAGCATGGCGGCCTTTTCTTTGCCAGAAGTGATCGATCTTTTCGTAAAAGCTTGCGACAAGTGGAATTTGTGGGAACTTCCTTTTTTCGATTTTTTAGACGAACAACAGCGACAATTTCTACCAAGAGACGGAACGCTAGGACAAATTACCAAAAAAATTAACATTGATTTCAATCGAACATATTTAGGAGAAGTAAACATGATTACTTATCGCACGCCAGACTACATGCTTAGTTCAGCCCAAGATTATCGACCGGGCGGTATGGGATATCAGCAGCATATCTGGCAGGCAACTTTAAGTCCAAACGCAGTTGTATTTACAACAAATCCTGGCGATGCTATTAATTGGCAAAATTCCATGAGCCCCGATAAGTTAGAGTATAAATACGTGAAAGAAGATGGAGAAAAAGAAGATTTAAATCACCTTCCCTCTTACTGGGCGGGACAAAACAGACTGCCCCGAGTTGCTCAATATAAAAATATCTCGTTTATTCTATATAACATTAACACGAAAAAAGCTGTCGGCGAATCAAATGTGTATAAATACACTCACGCATTTTTTCCGCAGTGGGCTTTTGACGAGATTTTAGAAAAAGATGGATGGATATTTGCAAAATTGAAAGATGGATATATCGGTTTGTACTCTGCTCTTCCATATTATTGGAAGAATCCGAATAGTGAGTTCGCACACGATGTTGTTGCCGAGGGAACTAAGAATCTATGGATTTGTCACATGGGTAATAAAAACCAATATGATAGTTTTGAAAATTTTGTAGATGAAATATTAAATTCTGAATTAATAGTTAAAGTTAAGGAGTTGGAGTTAATCTATTCGGCTCCTCAAGCGGGAAAAATCTCGTTTTCTTGGACGAGACCTTTGACCGTAGACGGAAAAAAAATTCCATTATCTAACTATAAGCGGATCGATAATAAATATTGTAAATCTGAGTTTAACTCGGGAAAATATGTTGTAGAAGACGGAGAAGAACGGCTAACTATAGACATAATCAAGAACATTAGAGAAATTGAAAAAATTAGGTAAAAACCAAGAAGCAAAATTCCTCCTTAGAGAGCAGAAAATACTATAATTATCGATTTTATTTCTCATTTCTTTTATACTGAGGATCTCTAATAACGCATCCCGTATTTTTGCCTTCTCTCATTAATTGAGAACATTGCGAACAAGTAATGCATACTTTGTTTTTATCGAGGCGACCATCTTTGAACAATTGTTTCGGAAATTTGGGATTTGCGAACGCCATTCTTCCAAAACCGCTTATGTCAACTTTTTTCTCCCGAATCATTGCCGCTGCTAAAAATCCGCCGAATTGCCTTAAATAAGAATACCCAGAGCCTATAACTATTAGATCCTCGGGAATTATGTTTTTAATTTCTGAAGTCATCTTTACAATTCGATTTATGCTGACTAAAGGATGCTCGTCGGGAAGTCTTTTTCCTTTTATAGGAGCATCGAAAGGTCTTGTAAGTTGGGGCTTATAATGAGGATTTCCGGCGGTAAGATTAATTAGCCTAACTCCGTTCTCATATAACAAATTTATTAGTTTTAAAGGTTCTGATAAATCCATTGGTGCCGGAAATTCCTTACTTTCTTCCTCAACAACTCCAAAACCATATGGATATGTTATTCCATCGTAAGCTCCTATTCGTGTCGTTAAGAAAAACTTATCTGAACTTTTAATCAATCGTGTTGATTTTTTAATGATATTTAATAAGAATTTAGCCCTATTTTTGAGAGATTCTCCCCCATAAGAGGAATTTTCACGGGTTCTAGCCTCTAATAAATCCCATACTAAATATCCATGACAGGCTTTTATGTCAACGCCATCAAATCCTGCATTCTTAGCAAGCTGCACCTTCCCAACCCATTGACTTTCTAAAACCTTTAACTCGTCGTCAGAGATTATGTGACCTGCTCTCTCCGAATCATCTGAAGCGTTATCCAAGTGAGGATTATTAAAAGCCCTAATCGGATGCATTTTATTTTCTTTCTTAGAATACCTCCCCGAATGATTTAGCTGTAATATGAGAATACACTCTTCGTTAAATCCTAGGGATTTCAAAGTTTTATTACAATTACCTCGGATTAACGAAACGAATTTATTAAACTCTGTTATGTTTTCTTCTCTTAATGACAATTGATGAGGATTAGATTTACCATTTTCTGATACCGCCGTAGCTTCTACCCAAATTAGTCCCGCACCGCTATTAGCATATCTTAAATATCTTCTCATAGTTAATTCTCCTGGACTGCCGTTTAAAGTAGCGTCGAAGCCCTCCATTGGTTGGATAGATAATCTATTCGGAATGTTTAAATATAGTGTTTTTATAGGCTTTTTTAAGATGTCTACTTCGGTATCAAATGTTAAATCTAAATTTAACCTCTTTACTTCTTTTTTAAGTTCATCTAAATTTTTATAGCTAAACGGTTTAAATCGCTTATGCGAATTATCCTTTTTCTTCATGCAAACAACCTTCTCTTTTTCTTTCGATTTGTTAGATATAATTTAAACTGAATTATTAGCCCATTTCCCATCGTATTTAATTTTCATCCACGAGGGTTCATCTAGTTCGCTATTGTCGATTATTTTTTCCACTAATAAGGTGGCAATGGCTCCATCCTCGCCTCTGGCTGCTAAGTGTTCTAAACCAAATACTGGATGACGCATTCTTGTACCCCGAATGTGGTTTATAAAGTAATGCAGACCATCTAAAAACATATAATTTTTTCTTAATCTGATTTTTTCGCCTCTAAACAATCCGAATGTTTCAATTATCTTCATTGCATTAGAAATCGGATTTTCTCTATAAAGTGTTAAAGATTTGGGAGATTTAAATAAGCTAGTATTGGGATAATCTAACATGATGGCTCCCTTAATACCTCTAAAACACATTTTTAAACGAGCAATAAGCCACGCTTGAAAATCGTAAACTGATGTTCGGATGTAAGCTTGCGTATCGTTTTCAAAACGCAATATTCCTTTGGTGGTGTCGTCGTATCTTCCTTCTATGAGCGATGTTGAGGTCCCCATAACCGCTTTAACTTCTGATTCTAAGCAAAATCTTAGTAGATCCAAAACATGAGGAGCATGATCCAAAAAGATTCCGCCATATTTTCCCAAGGATTTATCTCGAAGGCTCCAGCCTCCAATTAGTTCGCCAAGATCTATTCCCGTGAATTGTTTTATCCTCTTAATAAAAGTTTTATATGGCTTTTTTGTTAAATTAGGGATATAAGTGGGCCAGTCTACTTCTACTTCGAAGATTTTTCCGATCACACCCTCATTTATTATTGCTTTAATTTTTTGAAACGCTGGAATAAATCTTTTTACTAAACCAACTTGCAAATAAACATTATACTTTTTACACATTTCCACGACATCCCAAGAACTAGTCGAATTTTCAGTCAATGGTTTTTCACAAAGTATGTGAACGCCTTTCTTCGCTGCTTGGATAGTTAAGGGAGCGTGGGTCCAGGTTGGGGTATTTATTAATATTGCGTTTATATCCGCATTATCCAAAAGATCAAATCCGTCTTCATAACCTTTACAATCGTACTTTTCTGAATACTTTTTTAATAGCTTAGCGTTCTTTTCTGCTATTGCAACTAATTGAAAATTGTCCCTCTTAAGATATTTGGCAAACCATTTTTTATACCCTAAAGCAAAAACTTTACCCATCCCGATAATGCCAAGCTTTACTCGTTTTACCGGGTGGAACTCTTTTTGAGTGTTCATCGTTTCTCTTATCGGAAAGATTGATTAATCTTTGGAAGCGTATCTTAAAAAATCAATAAAAAATAATTAAAACTCTAATCTCGAAATTGAGAGCATTTTGTTAAAAATAAATATTATTATTTAAGTAATGAGACGAAGATGAGGATAAGGGATTAAACGAAAATCGTATAAAAAGGAAGAACAAGGAAAAAAATAGCTTTATTTTAAAAAAGTTCTTTTTCCGAGATATATAAATAATTCGCTGAGTTCAAACAGAGTGAGAGGCTGGATAAGTTGCGCCATGTGAGTTCTCAAGTCTTGTTTGCTGAGACCTTGAGTAATTAATTTTTCAATGTCTAATACATAATCGTCCATATTAAGAAATAATATTTCTATTTTCGCAACACCCGTAAGCTCTTCAATGTCCTTATCTAAATGTTCCTCGATTTGATTTAATAAACCCAGCTTTAGTTCGGGATTGAGGTTATATTTCTTAATCAACCGGTTCATCTCTTCAAGGATAATATTTAACGTCAAGTTCCAATCCGCGTTTTCCTTGTATTTGGGAATTAAAATTTCGCTAATCATAATTTCAAATAACGTATGAGGTGCTTTCTTATCAAATTGAACTTCCATTCCCGTTGATAGCTTAATCTTTTCTACTGGCTCAGCCATTTTGATTTCACAAATATTTTTTGAAATAGTTTATTTAATAATAGACTTAGGTTTTTTTAATTTTTCTGTTGTATCTAATTTTTTAAATTTTAGAAAATTGTTGCCTTTTGAGATTCTCAATCGTAATAAATCTTTTTCGACTTCGTCAACGGATAATATCCGTCTTCTGTGATAACAACTTGGTCTTCCGTGCGAGCACCCCCTAAACCTTGAATATATAGCCCAGGTTCAATAGTGACGGTCATATTTTCTTCTAATATATCTTCTGAAATGGGTGAAAGATAGGGCTTTTCGTGGATGTCAATGCCCACGCCGTGACCAAGACTATGGATGAATCTTTTTCCCCACTGTTTATGTTCCTTTGAGAAATAGTTTCGAACTAATTCGTCTAATTTTTTTCCGGATAATCCCGCTTTTACGCGATCCAATGCGAATTGTTGACCAGAGTTCACTAAATGCAACAATTCCTTTTTTTTCTCGTCTACGTCTCCGAATATAAAAGTTCTCGTCATATCTGAACAATATCCATCATATTTCGCTCCAATATCAACGATGATGAGGTCTCCGTTTTGTATTTTTTTTTCAGAAGTTTTTGCGTGCGGATACGCAGAATTTTCTCCGGAGGCTACGATTGTATTAAACGATGTTCCGTCGGAACCTGCCTTTCTCATTGCGTATTCCGCTTCAGCAGCAAGTTGTTTCTCGGTCATACCCTCTTCGATGATATCGAAAATTCGTTTAAATCCGATATCCCCGAGTTTTGCCGCAATTTGCATTCTCTGTATTTCTTCTTCAGTTTTCACGCATCGAGCATCGGATATTATTTGTGAGGCGCTTTTAAATTCCGGAATCTCAAAAGATTTTTTCCACTCGTTATATTTGACCACCGGAATGTAATTATCTTCGAATCCAACCCTTTTTAGATTTAACTCGTTAACGGTATTATAAACGAAATCTTGCTTCCCTCCCGGAATTTGCTTTATCTCAACAAATTCAGATAAAGACTTGTCATCTTCAATTTTATATTTTGCTTGATCGTATTCCAAAGCGTTTAAAAAAAGCCATACCTTTCCTTCATTGATGCTTTTATTGTAGAGAACGAGAAACGATTCGCTTTCGATTCCAAAACCAAGCACATAGATTATATTCTCGGGTTTTGTCAAAAAAACAGCATCTAATTCATTGAATGTCTCGTGAGATTGAATCTTTGAAATGGTGTGAGAACTCATGATAAGTCAAAAAGATAAATATATTGTGTTACTCCAATTTAAGTTATTTCTTCACGAATTACTTGTTTACTAATCTTATTAAATTCTTTAAATTTCCCAATTTCAGTTAATTTCTAGATTGTTTATAAACCTTAATCTCAATCTCATCTCTAACAAAATTGAAATTTGATTTTTTTGGGCAATAAAGGATTAAATTGACCTATTCATCTTTAGGAAGGATAATAAAAG
>WJKD01000328.1 GCA_014729315.1 Promethearchaeota archaeon
ATTTAAACCCATATTCAAAATTAAGAATTTCACAATTAAATAATGAAAGAAGACATAAATTAAGGTTTGTTACCACTTTTTAGGATGCGTGGAATAAATTAATAAAAAAATTAAAAAAAATGAGGATTTACGAGCTTTCAAGCACAAACAGCATGTTGTCGTGCGGTATATAGAATTCGTCTTTTTTCTTAATGACAACAGTATGAAAATACTCTGCTAACCCCAGAAAACCTCTGATTACCGACTCATCCTCTTCGAACGTAAAGATGGTAGTAGCAATCGAGTTTTTAGAACTAAAGCTCACTTTATCATATACCCGCTCATCAATCAAAGGAATTTTTAATTCGCTGATGATTTCATAGACCCGTTTAATAAACAATTCTTTCTTAGCGATAACAATACACCTTTTCGCTTCTTAATTTTAAAATCGTGCGTTTATCTTGGATTAAGTATTATAAAGCTGATTATCCTTAATTTAGAGCTAATCATAGCGTCGATGCTCTTTAACTTCTAAATCGCTAATCAACCTTAACATATTATATGAATAATTAATTATATTCATATTTAATAAATCTTGGTGATAAAAACTGAAATATCCGAAGAAAATGGATCAAAACCAGCTGAAAAAAGACTGCTGCATATGACGTATTAAATTTCATTAACGACTTCGTTTAATATGTTTTGAACAAGATTTGAATAGTTCCGAGAATATTCTATGATTTTGTCTTTATCAATAGCTTTATACATGTAATTTGAGATTTTTACCCTTATTTTTGTTGTGTGCATTCCACTGTAATTCCAAAGATATATAAAGTCTAAGATGGTCTTCTCTAAATCTGAATATCGAATCACCTTATCAATGATTCCAAAAGTAGCTAGATTATATTTAATTTTGATAAATACAAATTCATAGTTGAGAATTTTAATCGGCTTTCGTTTAGCAAATCTGTCGCTAATTATATAAAAAGTATTTTTCTTGTACATATCTTCGTTTTTTTCCGGAATTTCCTTACCGTTTAACGTTAATGCGGTATATAACCCGTAATACCAATCTTTAATTCGCTTCATTTCGACGGCCCTTGCGACTAATTCTAAAAGAGAATATTTAATTTTTTCCGACTGGATTTCTTCTTCGCTTTTTACGTAATAAAGGCCTTGAAAGATTTTTAGGATGAATCCTTGCGATGACAGATAATTAATCACATTATTATAAGGATATCTTAATTTCTTACTATATTTTTTAATTTCTTCAGAAGTGGTAAACTCCTTATCAGCTTTCCGAAGAGATTCTAAAATTTTTTTCATGCTCAAAATATTTTAACCTCGCTTTGAATCTTTATCCAAACAATATAAAAAACAAGTGGTAGATATGGTCATTTCTTTTAGACACATTTATATGTAATGCACAAAAAAATTTATATTTTTATAAAAAATTCGATTTTTTATTATTTTGCAGTGGAAAAAAAGAAGAAAAAAATAAATATCAAATAAGATTGAATTGCGGAATTGGGTATGAGGTGTGCTCAACTACTCTTCGATAATAATATTTTCTGCAGGAAAGCCTTGTTCAACCAGGAATTTTTTCATAGTGAATCTATGATCTCCCATAACTTCGATTTTGTTTCCTTTTCGAAGGGTCCCGCCCGCAGCAGCCTTTTTCTTAGCTTCAGTTAACATTTCGTCAAAATTGATTTTAAAATCACCTTGAAAATCAAGTATTGTCACTACTTTACCCCATTTCCTCCTTCCATTGAAGATGACGATTTGTTGTTCGTCTGCCCCTAGTTTATCGCAAACACAGAGCTCCTTAGGAAGCCCACACAATGGGCATAGACTATCTTTGTCTGTCATACTTATTTAAAAATTTTTACATAAAATAATAGACTAAACTCTTATAAAAATCTTTCAATGCATTTTCCTAGACAGTGGAATAAAAGATTCATTAATCTTCCATTTTAAAGCGCGCATTTCCATTCATAATAGCTCTATCCGAGATCATATCGTTGACTTGTATCCCCGCAAGTAAGCATCCAAAAACGCCGTGGACAAATTTCGGTTGAAAAAGACCCTTTATAGGTGTTCTCATCTTTAGCCGAGTTCGTCCGAAATTATCGGGAGATGGTGCCATGTCGTATACCGATCCAGTAGGAGATCCCGAATAACGAGCGTAAGTTGCTGGAGTAGAAACATCCTTTACAAGGATATGTTCCCTTAAATTAGGAATAAGATATTTTTCAACGATCTTAATGAAAAACTCGCCCCACTTTTCCTTTTTTTCCTTATACTTCTTGGGAGAGTTTTCTCGAAGAACAAGCCAATCGCCTATAGCCATCGGTGTGATTCGAACGGTGATATTTGGTTTTCCCCCTGTAGTTAAAGATGGGCATACTACTCCGATGTGAAATAAATCCTCGCTGAACGCAATTTTTCCTTTTTCATAAGCGTCAAATAAGCGATCGTAAGTGTTTCCTCCTGTTGTAATAACATTATAGCCGCAATCTAACCCTAAAGCGCCTAGATCTATTTGATCGTCCAAACCTAAGCTTAAATTCATCGAGGAAGTGGACATTTTTACTTTTTCAACCTTATTAGCGTATTTTTTATCAATTTTTCGAATAAAATCCAGACCAACCATTTCTTTCATAGCAATTTTTGGATCTACTGTTGTGACTACATAATCAGTACGAATCTCGCGTCCATCTTTTAATTGGACTCCGCAAACTTTGTCACCCTCAACGAGTATCTTTGAAACAGTAGTATTGAGCATTAATTCACCTCCTTCTTCTAGAAATCGATCTTCTAAATTTTTCGAAAATTCAATAAAACCTTGTTTCGGTCTATAAGCCCCGTCCAACAAAGAGTTCATTGCTGAAATCGGGACAATCGCGGCGACTCTATCGGGGGGCAATGCACTGAATTCTGCAAATACATTAAAGATTTCGATCACTTCAGGTTCGGTAATTCCAAACTTCTCAAAATAAGCTTTGAAGGTTTTCGAGGCATTTTTAACAATTTTCGGGCACGTAAAAAGCATCTTTAGAATCTCAAAAAATTTGGGTTCCATCTTTAAGTTAAAAAGTTCTAAATACATCTCTCGAGTATAATCTAGAAAGCGAGCAATTTTTTCGGCATTTTCAGGATATCGTTCCATTAAGGAACGTTTAAAAGTCTCTACGCCCGATGGAATTTCAATGATTTTAGTCTTTTTTGATTTAGGATCAACGAGAATTATCCGCATATAATATCCC
>WJKD01000329.1 GCA_014729315.1 Promethearchaeota archaeon
TCGAATTTAACAGACCATTTGCTAACGGAAGATATTAATATTAATATAAAATATTTTAACATAAAAATCAATTAAAAAAGATCAAAACGCACGCAATCCACCCGAGTGAAAATCCACGCCGAGGATAGGGCGGTGATGTGGGATGTTGATTGGAATGTGGTGAGGGAGGCTGTGTTTTGAGAAGGGGGAGGTTATTCGATAATTATCTAAATTTTTAAAATGAGCCATCTGAATTTGTGTTATTTTTTTAGTTTTTTAAAATTGAAGCATAACCGCAGATTTCACAGATGACACAGATTTTTTATCTGCGAAATCTGTGTCATCTGTGGTTTTACCCTGTTCAACCAGATAATTGATAAATTTCTCAGCTCTGCGTGGACTGTCCCGGGCAATGAATTTTTCGATTTCGATCAATTTTTCTAACGCCTCTCGGACCATACGACTTTCATTCGGAATCCCTCTGTTCTCTTCTGCTTTTTAATTCGTCTCGCAATTCTTTTGTCGTATAAACACGCCCTGCTTCAGCATCAGAAATTCCTCGTTCAACAGATTCAATAAGCGACTTTGAATGAATGAGCTCATCATATTCCGCAGGTGACAACAAAACGCCGGCAGGTCTTCCATTCTGGGTAATTATTAAAGGATGTCCTGTGCTTTGAACTTTTTTAAGCCATTTTGATAAACCGACTTTAAATTCTCCAACAGGAATTATATCATTTGATACAGTAATACTTTTCATAAATCGACTCCATATTCAGGTCTTTATTATGATCTGAATATAGCAATTTATTTGATGCGATGCAATAGAAAAATTTTGCAATGTGGTGAAGTGGAATATCGATGGGGAGATCGTGTGGAGGTTGTGTTATACGATATGATAGTTAAAAAGTCAACCGTTTTATTCGATTGTATCGTATATTTCTAATTTGCAGTGCACATTTACAACATTGCTTTGATCACTTTGTTACCGGGAAAGAATATCGCGTTTTAGAAGAGAATTGAGGTGGGCGCTTAACGTAAATTAAAAAAATCGAAGGCTGATTTATCCAACGTGTTGAATGAACTCTGGATTGCTTTTCATCCGGTAATTTTTAAGGCGGATGGACTTTGTGAACCGCACTGTGCGGAGCCGCACGCAGGGAGGAGTGGAGAGCGGGCAGGAGAAAAACTTGCCCTTATCTGATTAGCCGATTATATACAAAAAATACAATATATTATTTTTATTACCATTCCAACCTTGCTACATCTTGAGCTTGTAGCCCTTTTTCAGTGCTTATTATTGAAAATTCAACTCTTTCACCTTCTTCTAAATATAAATATCCCTCACCTCTTATCGCACTATAATGTACAAATATATCAACTTCATGATCACTCTCAATGAAACCATATCCTCGAATTTCGCTAAACCATTTTACTGTACCTCTTTCACGCTCAACTGTAGCAATAGAAGTAGGATATTGAGTGTCATTATCAAAGCAATATAAATAAGAAATAAGATCATTTGTAAATGTTTCGTCTTGTTTAGCAATTTCTGATTTTTTCCCATATTGTTTCAATATGTTATCAATAATTGTTACAATCTCAATAAACAATTCTAACGATTGTTTCTTATTGCTAAGTATCTTTAGCAATCCTTCACAATATGTGACTATTTTTTTACTATTTAAATACGGAAGTTCATTTTCATCAGCTAACAACCTAAATAACATTATCATATGATATTTAAATCTTTTATAAAAAACATTTATTTTATTAGATCTGAATAATTTATCTAACACATAACGAGCATAACAACTTATATAATAAGGATATGGGTCATGATTTTCAGAAAATATCTTATCTTTTTTACGTTTTAATAACTCACTTACAAATAAATTAGCTATATGAGGCTCATTAAGAAACATTGCAATAAAGCATCTTGTTTGATCACTAATATTAACAATTTTATATTTTTTCACTTCTTGACTTTCATATTGCATATACCGTCTTTCATAATACAATCTCTGATCTTTTTTTTCCTCAAATGTAGAATAAAATTCTTCAAGTTTTTTATGAAAATCTGATAATGATGCAAAAGCCTCTGGCTTAATTTGAGTTTGTTTATTTGTTGCCTTCACTATCAGATTCGTTAATTCAGGATCTTCCGTAGCGATCAGCTTAATACTTATAAATACATTTTCTGACAAGTTTCTCTGATTTCTATGAAGTATATGACTGGTTTGACATCCATTGACTATTTGATAATCTGTTAATTTGAATTTATTGCCCACAGGATTTATTGTTTTTGATACAATGGTAATACCATTGTTTAATAGTGCGAATTTATTAGTTAGTTTGGTGTTTTTTATTGTATCTTCAATTTCCTCATTAACTTCATTTAAACCTAAAAAATCTCTAACGTTATAATAAAACAAATTTCTTTGGAGATTTCCTTCATCATCACAAATAAGTTTGATATACTCTTTGCAAGGCAAAATACCAATATAAGCTTGTTCAATATTTTCTATTTCAGGAAGAATGGTATGTCTTTCAAAAATAATTTCTTTAATAACTTTCCTTTTTAAACTTTGATAAATGTTCTGTATTTTTTGTGAATCAATGGGATTAAATTTAATTTCACTAAATAGATTAGTTTTCTCTAATAGAGAAATTTCTTTATTTATTCTTGCATTTAAGGTTATGTCTTCTGTCCACTTCCCATTGGTAACATAATATAATTTACAAATAGGATTATTTTCAAAATCTATGCTTGATTCAAAAATATAATCTTTTAATTCTCTTGCTTTAGAAACAGATTCATTAATAGGTATTGTTGAATTTTCATCAAAAAAATTTCGTACACCGAAAAGGAAATTTCCAATATCTCCCAAATCAAATTTATTAGAAATTTTTGATTGTATGAAAATGAACTGAACATCAAACCTTCTTAGTTTCATTTTAAAATAATCAATATCTTCTTTTGAAGTAACAATATGATCATTTACTAAGGTAGCTATTCCATCTATTGAACTATCATTACCTCCACCAACATTTACTTCCTCAAAATCAAAAGGCTCAGGATGAATTCTTGACAGAATACAGTAGTTTATAAATTGCTCAAATGCGAGAGACTTATCATATTTTTCAAGATTAAATTCACTTTGAAAATCTTTTAAGTATGTTTCAGTTATTTTATCAATCATATTTATTGTATCCTTTTAATTAAGTTAATAATGGCGAACGATGAGCATCCCTGAAAAAAGGGTTTAGACCCACTTGCCATAACTTTATAGTTAACCTGTAAAAATGTACTGAACTAAAATAAAAAGAAACACCGGCTTTTTTCCGGTGCATGCTTTTGTTCGCTGTGCGATTATCACACAGCGAACGAGCGAGTGAGCCGCATTGACTTGGTGATGGTTACTTCGTCACCGAACGTTTAGCGAATCTGCGAGTCGAGTCGACACAGCGACTCACTCGCTCATTGTGCGGTATACTAATGTTTTTTATGGGAGAGTAAAACTATGGACCTTGCGAAATTACGTCAATAACGTTTCCGTTTAAATCTACTTTTGCTTGAATCCAATTTTTTACTACTCCCCCAAAAGCGTTTTTACCTCTGAATGTTGTTTTAACAATTAAATGATCACCTCTGTCCCAGTATACTGTTTCAACGTGCTCATATGAACTAGGGTCATGCATAGATTTTTTAATGTATGCTGTTAATCCTCGGTGCGAACCATCCCAAGCACTAAAATGTTTCCCTATCTCCTCTTTTCGTATTTCTTCAGCGGTTTTAATTGAGTTATTTTGGGAATCAGGAGAATTTGAACAAATTAAATAGATAACGAAAAATATAGCAAAAATGACTGCACAGCCTATTGCCACTTGTTTTTGCGATTTCTTTTCATTTTCTTTTATCTCTTCAATCTTTTCTGGTGAAAGTTTATAACCGCATTTAGGACAACTTTCGCTTGAGTCACTTATTTTCTTTTTACATTCTGGGCATGGAATTAGCGCCATTTTCAACCTCCTTAATATTTTATTTCGTCATTATTTAATTTGATTTTTTCGATATGTTATGATAACCGATCTGGATTGTTGAAATAAAAGAATCATGGATTTTTATTTGTTCCTTTTAATATACTTCCCAATTCTTTAATATTATCAATATGTTGTCCGCAATAGATACCCATAAAGAATACTAGTAAATAAAAAACAATATTCAATGATATGTTTGTCGAAGATAAGAGGATTAATACAACTCCAAAACTTAAACCAGAAAAAGCAATGATAGTAATTGGATAGTGAACCAAATATTTGGGGAATGGATTGGATTTTGAACGAATACGATATTCATAGCCATAGATAGAAGCTCCTAAAAAATTAGAAGCAATTGCGAAAATGAATTTAGCTACATGATCCGGCAGTTGTTTGAATATAAAAAATATCCAAAAAAGGAAGCCGCTCATAATAAAGTAGCATAGCAACCAATTCATTCTGCTTTTATATGTTTCTATTCTGAATTTGGAATTGTTTTTTTCATGTTTAATTTCACTATTTTTAGCTCTATTCCAGATATATATTATTAAAAGGAGTAAATAGATATAAATAGCTGATATTAGGATTTTTTCAAAAAAGTCAATTATTCTAATGTACTGAAACATTATAATTAAATTTGAAGTTTATTAATCGATTATATTTGTCATCGGTATGAAAAAAATATCATCTACGGTTTAAAATAATTTTCAAATAAATACAAGTATTTGAAGAATGATATATACTCTGAGAATATATTAGCTGTATGTGTTTATAAAATTAAGAAATTTAACACAAAAAGTCAACAAAAAATTTTGCGAGAAGTCAATTAGATAAATAGTTAATTTTTAATAATGCGGGGGAATTATCCGCAAAAACAAAATATAGACATTAATTCCTTGTCCGAAGCTCAATTCTGGGAAATAAAAATACTTTATTTGGATAGAGATGAATCTCATCTCAAATTCACTCCTATCCCGCTTCCTCCCGCCGAATGACATACCGCAATGCCGCAAAAACCAGAAGATTGAAGCTCAATCCGATGAGCGCCGCAAATTGATCCCGGTAAAATACAAATACCTGAGTCAGGAAAATGGAGATCAGAATAGAACGTTCGAACATTTTGAAAGCTGTTAATCGTGAGCGATGGATGCTGAAAACCCCCAGCATCACGAAGATGCCCGACAGCAGCGACGAGCCTAATTCCATGGATTGAAGAAAGGTGAGATCTTCGAATCTTTCCGCCATTCTGTTTAGGATTTGAATATTCACAATCTGTTCGAATCCCAGTCCTTTGAAGAAGATCAGCACGAATGCGTAGGCGAGTTTGGTGAGA
>WJKD01000330.1 GCA_014729315.1 Promethearchaeota archaeon
ATATAATCCACGTGATTTAGCCAGTCGTCAATTGTGGTTTTTGAGTTTTGAGTCAGAAATCCAGCGACAGCTAAAATCCCAATATATCCCTTTTTTCCAGCGATTGCTTTTAACAAATCGTCGGTTTTTCCTCTATCGTGGTCATATAATTCTTTTGAAAACGTGTGAGAAGCTATAATCGGGTCTTTTGAATACTGCACAGCGTCAACAGATGTTTGCATTCCGCAATGAGAAACATCCACGATCGCCCCTAACTCGTTAATTTTCTCTACGACTTGTTTTCCAAAATCGGTTAATCCTCTGTCTCTTCTTGCCGTGCAGCCAGTTCCTACGAGATTTTTTGTATTATAAGTCAGCTGCATTATTCTCACTCCCATCATGTAATATAATTCCACTAAATCAATATCTTCTCCAATATGTTGCATGCTCTGAAAATTCAAAATAATCCCTCGTTTATTTTCTTTTACTACTCTCTCTATATCGTCTGCTTTTAAAACCTTTACGAGAAAATCGCTTCTATGGTCGAGTATATAGCTCATTACGGCGTAATTATGAAATACGCCCTCAAACGAATAAGGTTTTGAGTGTAAAGGACCGATGGTCCAACTTACGCAATTGACATTCGATTGTTCCCAAGCATCTTTATATAATTGATAATACTCGTCATCGTTCACAAGTTTATGCGCAAACTTTAATACTAACTCGGGGACGATCTCCCACGCGCTCACATCCTTATCGAGCATCTCGTCGTTAGCTTTAACCAATTCTTCGTCCCAGGGTAACGGTCCATGACTTAAGGTATCAATGACAATACCCTCATTCATTAATACTTCTATTCGTTCCATTAATTCGTTCATTTTATATAGATTTATTTGTTTGTTTGTTTGTTTGTTTGTTTATATTTGATATTGAGTTTTTTCCTTATTAATTATTCTTAACCCTAGACCTAATTGTCATACTTATCCGAGTTTTCATTAGGAAAGTTCCAATTTAGTCTAATGGAAGTAAAGGAGGAGTGAGAGCGTTTTGATTCACTTGAATATTAAAAACAGGTATCTTGACGAGATTTAGCAGAATAAAAATCGATTTATAAGATTTAAAAAATAGTTGAAGAAGGACCTTTAAAAGCCTATACTTGCGAGATGTAAAAAATAAGCGTAGTGAAATTCTATAAGATGAAATATAAAAAGTAAAGAATTCTATTTACGATGACCTGTTCTTTTTGCGGCAATCTGCCCAACTTTCCTCCCCGGTGGTGTGTTCCGCGCTGTGGTCGTTGGTTTGTGCGGAGATTGTTTTGCACCTCCTCCGTAAGGATGCGAGCATGCGTTCATCGTAACTCCTCGAACGACGGGCCATTTTTTTGCCTTCGATTGCACATAATAGAATTTATTACCCGCTTTCAGAAATGGCTTATCTGTCCTTCCGCCCCCCGCAACTACGCCAATAGTACAAAGACAATTATTATGAAACCATTTTCTTTTCTTCGATCGAAAAATCAGCTGAGTTTGGTTTTCCTTCTTGTCAGTTACTAAGGCAGCGACTCCCGATGCTCGAGCAAATTTACCACCATCGCCCGGTTTTCCCTCGATATTGTAGACCAAAGTTCCAATACGGACCTGTTCTAAGGGAAGTACATTTCCAATTCGAATTTCTCCTTCTTTTGCTTGGATAAATTCTTGTTCCTCGTAAATTCCTTCAGGCGGAAGCCATAATCCCTTCGTACCATCGTCGTATTTTACTTTCGCGATGGGAGCACCTCTTCCCGGTGAGTGTATAAACGAGATTACTCTTAACGTAAACTTCTCTTGTCCTTCTTTAAAAGGCCGGTATCGAACTTTTCCGATGTGTCGATGACCAGGGGACCGAGCCCATAAATTTCCTCGACCCTTTCTCTGGACTAAAATATTTTTTCCCATGGGTAAATCATCGCGTTTAAATATAGTAATTAGGGGACATAATTAATGAAACTATAAAATTTTTATGATTTGAGTTCTCCAAGCAAAGGAAGAATGAAAAAATAAAGGTAATTCTAATTTTGAAGAGTAGTAGAAATCTTATTTTTCTACAGATTAGGCTAAAGATCCAATTTGTCCAAATTGCCTTTTTCTAAAAGATCGTCCATGTTGTAATTGAACGCAATCGGGATTTCTCGATCAATGATTTCGCCTACCAGATTTGTTTGTAAGAGGCGTATTATTTCGTTTTGATCGTCGAATTGTCCAAGTAACCATCCTAATTTGACATATCCTACTTCAGGAAGCATATTATTTCCTGGAACGACACCCAGATTAAGTAATTCTCGACCTGTAGAATATACATTCATGCCAACAAAACCATGGAGCGTTTGTGTCGTCATCAGCACAATAATATCCTCTTGTAAAGCTCGCTCAATTGAATCGTAGACTTCGGTGCTGACATGTCCCAAACCCGTCCCAGCGAGAACGAGACCTTTATAATTCTTATCCACATAAAAGTCAATAAGGTCGTTCTTCATTCCCGGATAGGAATAAATTAAGGCTACCTTAGCTTCAAAATCGGAATATGCTTTCGTTTCTTGCTCTGATCTTTTTCGATAATCGCTGTGAAACAAGGTAGTTTTTCTATTTTTGACCATGCCTAATGGAATATCGTCTATTGTTCGGAAAGTGTTTCTCACGGAAGAGTGCATTTTTCGGACTAGCGTTCCTCGATGGACGAGGCCATAATCGTGATCAGAAGATCCGAGCATGCATACTACGACTTCTGCGATGTCAGAGGAGGCGACCACGGCGGAATTGATTAAATTTAGAGCTGCATCTGAAGAGGGTCTATCAGAGCTTCTTTGACTTCCGACAAGAACGACCGGGACGCTTAAATCTTTCAACATAAAAGATAACGCTGCTGCGGTAAAGCCCATCGTATCGGTCCCGTGACCAATGATGATTCCTTGTTTCCCGGAGTTTACAGCTGCTTCAATTTTTTTTGCGAGTTGTTGCCAGTATTCGGGCCTCATATTTTCTGAGAGAATTTCAAACACTATTTCTGTTTCTAAATTACAGATTTCAGCCAATTCAGGAACAGAGCTGTATAGTTCTCCCGGCGTAAAGGACGGTATTACTGCGCCCGTGGTATAATCGAGTCTTGAAGCTACGGTTCCTCCCGTTCCGAGAAGTTTCAAATCGGGTAAGTTCTTATTGTTCGGGAATTTTTTTTCAGGAATTTTATATATAGCTTCCCTTTCTCCTACTTTTTGAATATGTTTAACGCTGGACGCTTTGATTCCTACATTGTAGTTATTTTCGAGTTTTATTTCGATGTAATTGGGAGAGGAATATTCGTTTCGTGGCAACAAGATTCCTTCGTAATCTATTTTATCCGTTTTAATCTTTACAATATCCCACACATTAATTTTATTTTTTTTCAGAAACGCTTTCGCCTTTCCTTTATAACCTTTTAATAATTCGCTCATACGATTTCACCTATTTTAATTTTTCTTGTATAGCTTTTTTTAATTCAGTAGATACTATTTTTCCATCTATTTTTCCTCTTACTTTCTCCATGACTTCTCCCATTAAAGGTCCCATCGCTCTCATTTCTCTTTCTTTAACAATGTCCATGTTGTCTTCTACGATTTGATTGATAAGATCTACTAGGTCTTCTTTAGATATACTTTCAATGTTTAATTCTTCTTTGATTTCTTTTACAGAAAATTGCGGCGAATCTGCTTTTGCTATCATGAATTCTTCGATTGCTTCCTTTCCGATTTCCTTCTCCCTGAGTAATTGAAAAATATCTTTGTAATCTTTATCTGTAAGGTTTTCGATATTTTTCCCATCTCTTCTTAATGCAGTCGTTGTTTCTAATAAGCTGGTTAATATTAATGTTGGATTATCGGGATAAATTTCAATTAAATCGTCAAATAAATTAAGTTTTCCTTCGAAAATCAGATCCTTTATAATTCTTTCTTCCGTATCATATTTTTTAGCGTATTTTTTGATCGTTTCCCAGGGATAATCGGGTAGACGAGTACTTATCTCGTCGATCTCTTGTGGTAGATTAATAATTGCTTGAGAATCTGTATCAGGATATAATCTCGCACCTCCGTGCAATTCTCTCAAGAATTCCGTAGTCCCCTCTTCAAGTGCGCGTCTCGTTTCTGGAGGAACTCCTTTGAACGCTAAAATGACTCTTTTAATGATAACGCCCATGGCTTTTTCAGCGTTTTCTTTAGAACCTAAAACGAGTACAAAACAATCTTTTTCCTTGTTTTTTAAGGATTTTTTTATAGTTGCGATATCTTTGTTGGAAAAATTGTATTTTTTCAAATCTTCGTCAGAATGGATAAGTCCTTTCAATCCGGAGATCGATTTGACCTTACTTGCGACTTCTGTACCAAATCGATAATCTGGCATTAATTCTTTTCCAAAAATGCCGTTAAAACCTTCAAAATTGATACCGTGTAGTTTCTTTCCCGCTTTTATCCCCTTCGCGATTAAAGAACATTTAGTATTTTGTAATTTTTTTGTTAAATCTACGGGTTTATCCGAAATGAGATTCTCTGAAATTTTCCGTTTATTCAGTTCTTTTTTGATTTCTACCAGACCTATTTGTCGGGAAATCTCATTATTAATTAGAATCGGAATCCAATCAAGCTTTTGCACACCTTTAATCTCTATTCTGGTGCCTTCCTTTATGCTCACATTAACATCTTGACGGATGGAACCTAATACTTTTTTAACATTGGTTGACCACAATAACAGCCCAAGTCGCTCAGCGCATTCTCGACATTCGTCTGGAGTTCTAATGTCCGGCTTGGTAGTAACTTCTACGAGGGGGATTCCTAATCTATCTAAGCGAAAGTAATTCGTTTTATTTTCGGTTTTAATCCTTCTGGCTGCGTCTTCTTCTAAACAGATTAAATCAATTCCAACTTTTTTACCCTCCTCAAGTTCAACAAACCCTCCTGTGGCAAGAACCATGGTCCTCTGAAATCCGCAAGGAACGCTTCCGTCTAAATAGTTTTTCCTACAAACGTGCATCTCGTCCACGATAGTCGCATTTAGCAATAAGGCGATTTCTAAAGCAATCATTCGTGCTTCATCGTTACAATCAAAAGGGGGCGTTTCGTCGAGTTCGTAAGTGCATATCACATCGTTATAACACTCGTAAATAATTTCCATTCCTTTTTCGTATTCTGTGAGCATAGCCTCGTCATAAGTCCCCATCTCGCCTAAAACGGGCCTCATATACCTTTTCACATTGAAGTCGGGATCTCTTGTTCCTTGAAGTTGGTTAGGACATCGACAGAATAATTTGGTTTCTGAATCGAGTTGTTGATGAATTTCCAATCCGCATTTTAGACCTAATTTTTGATAATTAAATTTTTGCATACCTAATCAGCATTCAACTTTCATTTTCAAACCTCTACGTAATCCTCAAAGAGATTTACAGAATTTACCGTAAACACTCAAAATTTTTAATAGTCCAAGAGGTTATAATTATGTTAAATACAAATATCTGAATAAGTTTCGGATAGTTTTTATGTTTTGTTTAAATAAATTTTGAAACATAAGGTCCGTCTAGTTTATACCCTCCTAGGCTATAAAACCAATCTCTTACTCCTATACCACTTATCACCGCGAGCTTATTAGCATCAAATTCTTCGGAAGATATTTTTTCTGCTTTATCCATTAATAAGGTTCCGTAACCTCGGTGTTGGATCTGAGACATCCTTCTGGGTTTCAAATCCGTGGGTACTAGTTCGCCGACTACTTTTATTTCTCTAACTATCATGGTGTTTCCATCGTTTAATTCTGGACGATGAGCAAACTTAGAAGGTTTTCGAAGTCGTAAATATCCAACAAGATATTTTTCTTTTTTATTTTCAAAAGAGAGAAAAATTTCGTTTCCTTGAGATGCCTCGTAGTCCATTCGATAGAGTTTTACTTCGTCTAAGGTATCGTCATCAATTGAATGTCTGCGATTTGCGATTCCATATTCACGACATCTTATACATTTACACTGTGCCCCATCTTTTTCTAACTTTTCCAAAATGAGTTGTCTTAAATTACTCTTTTTACATCCGGCTTCGATAAGATAAGCGGGGATATCCCGCATAATTCTCTGAATTCTTACATAAGGAGGAATAGTCTGCTTAACATTTGCTATCAAATTGATTAAATCTTCGTCTGAATAAGGTGAAAATTTCCCTTCTTTCCACCAATTATATAACTCAGTGCCCTTTATTACGAGACATGGATATATTTTGATCATATCGGGTTTATAATTAGGATCGGAGAACAAGATATTAAATGTCTCGAGATCTCTCTCTATATTAGAACCCGGTAAATTGGGCATCATATGAGCGTTTATCTTCAACCCTGCGTCCCTTGCTATTCTGATTGCCTCGATTGAATCCTCTGTTGTGTGTCCCCTATTTACCAAATTATAAATCTCGTCGTAAACAGTTTGAATTCCTATTTCAACTCGTGTCGTTCCGTAATTTAACATCGTATCTACATGAGGTTCTTTGCAGTGATCGGGACGAGTCTCGATGGTTAGTCCTATGATTCTTCGTTTACTTTTCTCAGCAGTTTTTATTGCTTCTCTCAAATTTTTAGTTCGTTTTCCTATTATACCTTCAAGAGCTCCCTTGATGAACAGAGTTTGATAAGCATTGTCTGCTGATAAAAAAGTTCCTCCCATTATAATGAGTTCTATTTTGTCAACTTTATGACCAATTGCCTCCAAATCTTCAATTCTGCTTCGCACTTGTTGAAAAGAATCGTAATTATTATGGATAGACCGCATTGCTGCGGGTTCTCTACCCGTATAAGATTGGGCAACGGGTTCTCCGGGTTGAGACTCTTTCCCTGGACAATATACGCATTTCCCAGGGCATTCGAGAGGTTTGGTCATAATTGCTATGACCGAAACGCCTGATATTGTTCTCGTGGTTCTCCGTTTTAATATTTTAGTTATAACTAACTTTTCTTGTTCAGTTGCAAAAGAGAGAACTGTGGCATTTTTTATCACTCTATCGTAAGAAAATTTTTTGGCAAATTTACCTTTTAGATTTGTAATCTTCGAGCGCGAAGTGTTTGGAAACTTTAATAAATAATTGATGGTAGCTCTAGCGATATTTTTAACTTTTTGAGCTTCTTTTCTTTCGAGAGAATTCATTGTCTATAGAATGGTGGGAATGATTAGTGGATCTATTCAAATTTTAAGACTTTTGTGAAGGTAAAGTGCTTTATTAGGTTAATATTTTTCCATGCGGGGAGAAAAGAAATCGAATAATTAGTGTTTAATGATTACAAACTGTAGTAAAACCCCGGTTATTAATTCTCTCAACGATCTCATTTAAGTTTTCTTCGGTCAAATCCCCCATATCTTTATAAATATCACCCATACCCATTTTTTCGTATTTAGTTTTCGCCATTTTATTATACGGCATTAAATGGACTTCTCCCATATAATTTATCTTCTTCAAGAAAGACGTTATACCGTCTATAGCGTGATTATCATCGTTAACTCCCGGGATAATTGGAATTCTGCAGATAATCCCTTGATCACCAACGATTTTATGTATCTTTTCAAAATTAAACAAAATCCTCTCGTTTGAAACGCCCGTAAATTTTTTATGAATATCAGGTTCGAAATGCTTAATGTCGAACAAAAATAAATCGATGAGACCAACGAGCTTTTCGACAAGACTTTCTTTGAAGAATCCGCACGTTTCAATCGCAGTGTGAATGCCTTTTTCTTTCAAAGCTTTTAGAATTGAGATAAGAAATTTAGGTTGAGCAGTAGGCTCTCCGCCAGAAATGGTTACTCCTCCACCTGAATTATCGTAGAAGGGTTTATCAACCATTATTTGCTTGATAATCTCTTCGGTATCTATAAATTTCCCAACAACTTCCATCACTTGGTTAGGGCAAACCTCGACGCATGTTCCACATACATCACATTTATCGTATTCTCTTATTACGGACTCTTCTGAGATAATTAAGGCTTCGTTCGGGCACACTTCAACACATTTACCGCATAATATGCATTTTTCACGAAAGTAAGAAACTTGAGGGTTAAAGATCTGAGATTCTGGGTTATGACACCATAAACAATGTAAAGGACAGCCTTTTAAGAAAACGATTGTGCGAATCCCCGGACCATCGTAAATGGCATAATGGGATATATCGAAGATTACACCTTTCATATTGGGTCTATACCATGGAATGTTCGGTTCTAGATATAATTTCGTCTTGAATTTCTTTTCCAAGATCAACGAAGTATGCTGAATACCCTCCTACTTTCACGATTACATTTTTATAATTCTCAGGATCCTTCTGAGCGGATCTTAAGACCTCTGTAGAAACTACCGTGGGTTGAAGCTGTTCGCCGCCTAATTGAAAGTAGGTTTTGATTAACGAAATCCATTTTTTTTGCGACTCTTTGGTTTTTCCTATTCCAGACGGGTGCATTCTGATATTAACCGCACATCCCATAACATGTTCGTATGGAAGAGCTGTCACGGATTTTAAGACCCCCGTTGGGCCGTGATTCTCGACATTATAAGGATTACAACTCGCAGCAAACGGTTTGCCAGCTAATCTTCCGTCGGGAGTTGCTATAGAGATCCTTCCGTCGTAAGTATGCGTTGTCATACTGTTTATAAACGGCGCGTAAAAGCCTCCTTTAAACGTCTTATATTTGTAGGTTTCTTTAAACATATGGGTCGTAATCTTTCTGGCGATCTCGTCAGATTCGGGATTGCCGTTGCCCCATTTCCCGTCTAATTTTGTGATTAGTTCGTGGATCCACTCGTAGCCGTTTGTGAAATTATTATCAACTGCCTCAATCAATTCCTTAAATGTGAACTTATTTTGTTCGAAGATCAGTTTCTTGATAACATACAGCGAGTCTACCGTGTTAGCGATACTTGTCATAAATAAAATACCTTCGCAATCGTAAATTGCTCCTCCTTCGGTTATGTCCTTTTTACTTTTTAAGCAACCTTGCATAAATGCTGAAATTAAAGGGGCAGGTAAATATTTCGCATATAGTTTATCGCGTATTATTGACGCATCGACTATTTTTTTTATCATATTATCTGTTTGGGCGTAAAAAGCTTCCAGAAATTGTTCAAAAGTACTAAAGTTGTCAGGATCCCCTGTTTTTAGCCCAACATCCTTTACCATTCCAACAAGAGTTTGGGCATTCCCGTTTCTCAGAGCCATGTCGAGCGTGCGACACAACAATATCGAAGAGAATCCTTCTCCACCTGTTTTACCAGGAGCGCACATGTCAACGCAACCAGTGATCGCGTATCCGTACGCATCTTGCTCTGTGAATCCTCGATTGGATAAAGATTGGATGCATATATCGTCGTTCATCAATGATACGCTCGAAACTCCGTTATGATGGAGCTCTGCTATCTTACTCCAGAGTTCGTTGGGAGTTTCCTCGTGAATCCTAACAGCAAAATTGAGCGACGCTCGAGAACCATCGGCAGCCTCTAGCATAAGATAAGTTAGCTCGTTAGTAGCATCAGTTCCATCAATAGTAAGCCCGCCTAAAGTTACTGGCTCTGAACCCTCGTATCTTTGGCTAAATTCGCTTGAAGCGTTAGAATAAGGTCTCATATTATGACTCATTATTTTTAGGAAGAGTTCCTCCAATAATTCGCGCGCTTCTCCGGGGGATATTTTACCTTCTTGAACATCTCGAGCGTAATACGGGTAAAATATTTGATCGAGACGACCAGGTGCGTGTACATTAAATGGTACAGCCAATTCTACGGCAGTTTTTACAGTCCAATAGGATTGCAAGGCTTCTTTAAAGGTGTTTGCGGGATTAAAAGGAACATTTTTACAAATTTCATATATTTCCGATAGTAGCTTCTTCTTTTCTGGATCGGAAACATTTTCAAGTTGTTCTTTTACGGTTTCAGAAAGCTTGCGAGCGTATGCAATAACTCCTTTAAGTGCAATATCAATGGATTCTAGAAAATTATTTTGTTTTTCAGTCAAATTGGGAGTATTATTTGCGATATTATGTACTTCTTCTCTCATTTTCAACAAACCCTTCTTAATTGGAGTTTCGTGATCAAGAATCAAATGACCTTGCCAGACCCCAAGAGCGGATCCTAAAGAAGTGACCATGTCATTTTGAGCAGTAGTTCGAGGTAAACTTTCGATAAAGTTTTCAAATTCTCCGGGATAAATCCCCAAATCTCTGAAATCTTTAGCCAATAAGTCTGCGATCGTTTTACCTTCCCAATAGGGAATTAATTCGTTTTGGAGTATTTCTTTATCCACTTCACCTATTCTATATGGATTAATATCTCTCTTATCTAAGGTATCAGTTCCGAGACTAGGCATAGCAACCCCGATCTTCTTGGTATTTTCAATGATATCAATTAAATTCATGCCCTTTCTATCCATATACTCCATGAACTTTTTGTTGCCCTCTTTTGCAAACTTTCGCATTTTCTTTTTATCTAATTCGATGTCGAACACTTTATTGAATAATCCACGTTCGATATCGATTGGTATTCCGAGGAAGTTTTCTGTCCACGTACCTACAATTCTATCGTCCTCGTCAATGTCAATCTCTATATTTTCGTATACATTTTTCATCGCTAAGGAAACGCGAATTCCTAAAGGGATGTTCTTAGCTTCTGTTTCTCTCCATTTATCGGTGTAAAATTTAGCCCTTTGAATAGAAATAACGGGGATTTCCTCCAAAAACCTTGTTCTTAAGCGGTTAATTCTTTCATTTACCAATTTTTGCATAATTATCCCTTAAATAATTAATTATGTTAAAAATATTAAAGAAGCTACTAGAAGTAATTTCAATTGAATTAAATAATTTTTTCTTTATATTTATCTCTATTTTTAAATATAATTTAAAGAAAATCAGAGATTTCTTTTTCTACCAGAGAAATCTCTCGTATATTTGCCGAAATCTGAGATTTTTCTAAGCTGTTCTGAATTGAAGATAGGTCCGTCTTTACAAACTAGTAAACCTATGGGATCAAGAGCGCACAGTCCGCATAAACCACAACCACATCTCATCATTCTTTCCAAACTTACTTGTAATTGAATGTTGTAACTTTCGCATATCTTAAAGAGTTTGTATAGCATTTTTTCTGGGCCACAAGCATACGCTATGCTATTTGAGAGGTGTTCAGAATTATTAATCTCAATAAGTTGTTTAAATGTATCCGGAGCAAAACCTTTTGAACCGTAACTCCCATCGTCTGTACAATAAACTACTTGAAGGCCATTATTTTTATAAGTTTGGAAGTCTTTACCATATCCAAAATTATTAGAGCTCTTAGCTCCATACACAACAGTGAATTCGTAATTTTTTTGTAAACTAGACGCTAAAAACTTAAGAGGTGCCATACCTATCCCTCCGCCGATAAGATAAATGTCTTTAGAATCCTCTCCAGGAAGCTGAAAGGAGTTACCCAAAGGACCTCTTACTCCAATATAATCTCCAACTTTCATTTCTTGTAAAGCATTCGTACATTCACCCACAGCCTTAACAGTGATAGTCCAATCTCCATTTTCGTTATAATCAGATATAGACATGGGGATTTCATCTATACCAGGAACCCATATCATAGCGAATTGGCCTGGTAATGGAATAAGAGTATTATTGTTTTCGTGTTGAGGTTCATTTACCTCTAAATTAAAAATATAGCTTTTGATATTCGTGCATTCTTCAACAATCTTTTTTATCTTCACTGTCTTTATAATATTCTTAGACATAATCTGGAACCTCTTGAGTTTTAAATTGATGGGATAACCCTTTTAGATCAGATATAGATTTAAAACGATTTTTTTTAAGATATTTTATTAAATTTTCAAGAATATCCTTGATAATATTTACTCCTCTATACAGAGCTGTTCCAATTTGAACTGCAGAAGCTCCCGCTAAAAAAAATTCAACTATATCTTGCCATGAATCAACTCCACCACAGGCAATGATTGGAATGGTTAATTTTTTATACAAATCGAACACATGCTTGACCGCAATAGGATGAATTGCTTTTCCCGAAAGACCTCCACTACCATGTGCTAAAATAGGTCTATGCGTGTTCACATCAATCTTAAGAGAAGCGATAGTGTTAATCGCAACAACGGCGTTAGCTCCGGCTTTCTCAGCAGCAAATGCTATTTCGGTTAAATCGGTAACATTAGGGTTTAGCTTGACAAATATGGGAATCTTTAGTTGATTTTTCACTTTTGAAACCAAGTTAGACGTGAGATCTTTATCCATTCCGATAGATGAAACATTAGCGTGAGGACAGGACACATTCAATTCAATGGCGTCAGCACCTGCTTTCTCCGCTTTTGTTGCGACTTCAATATAGGCATCTATAGTTTCTCCAAAGACGCTAACTATTAAAGGAAGACTATATTTTTTAATTTCTGTAATTTCCTTTATAAAGTGATCGATACCCGGATTTCCAAGCCCTACTGCGTTCAAAAAAGTTCCCCGATAGACCTCAATAATGGAAGGATTGCCATAGCCAATCCGAGGCTTCAAACCTATGGATTTAGAAGTAACAGCTCCCGCACCGGCATCAATTACTCTTTTCATTGAAGAAAAGGAGACTCCAAGGATGCCCGAGGCGAGAATTATTGGGCTTTTTAGTTGTAAACCCGAAAAATTTACTTGTAGCATTATTATTATCTATTGTTCAATATTATTAATATTATAATTATATAAAAGTAAAAATTCGTATTAATTATACATATTTAAGAGTATTATTG
>WJKD01000331.1 GCA_014729315.1 Promethearchaeota archaeon
ATATAAATATATGCTAAGGCAAATGATATGAACAAAAGCAACGATTTATTAACAATATCCGATGCAGCAAAAATTACAGGGAAAACTGTAGCCAATATACGCTATTATATAAGCTATGACAGGATTAATAAATATAGTCCTGACGGCGAAGCAATAAAGGGAAAGGCTAAAAACGGTGAGTTGCGTGTTTCTTATTCAGAACTTAAATCCTTTTTGGATCGAGTCAATAAAGATATTGCCAAACACCATAGTGATGATTTAGATACTGAGCTGGGCTTCTATGACTTACCTGAATATGAACGCACCAAACATGTCCATCGATTACACCCTTATCTAGGTAAATTCATTCCTCAATTAGTGGAGTGGTTTTTAGCAAAATACTTCAAAGAAGATGACATTATTTTAGATCCTTTTATGGGATCAGGGACTACTTTGGTCCAGGGTAATGAAATGAAGATGCACACAATCGGTATCGAAATTTCAGATTTTAATTGTCATATAGCTAAAATAAAAACACAGAAGTATAACATTGAAAAAGCAAAGTATGAAATTTTAGAAGCTGAAAGAGGGCTAAGTGAATTTAGTGATTACCTAATCGGAAATGATGGCGGACAATTTGACTTGTTTCATAAAGAGAAATTGGACGAATTAAAAGAATCGTTGGCAGCTAAAATAAAAAGTGATTATTTAAAATCCTGGTTTGCAGAAAGAACCTTATATGAAATGATGTATTACCGCCACTTGATCAATGATTTTGAATACCAGGATTTATTGAAAGTTTTACTTAGCCGAGCAGTTAGATCCTCGAGACTGGTCCCACATTATGACTTAGCCACCCCAAAAGCACCAATCGAACCAGGTAAAAAATACTGGTGCAGAAAACATAATCGCTATTGCAAACCAATTGAAGAACTTCTCAAAAAAATCCATCAATACAGCATGGATACAGTCAGGCGTTTGCAGGAATTCGATAAACTTCGATCAGATAAATGTATTGAAATAATTCAAGGAGATTCACGTTATTTAAATCTAGCCAAAGAATTAAAATCAACTCCACTTAAAAATCGCAAAATTGATGGTGTTTTTTCCTCACCGCCCTATGTCGGTCAAATTGACTATCATGATCAACACAACTATGCTTATGAACTTTTTGGATTTCCCCGGAATGATGATGCTGAAATTGGTCCCAAAAAGTTAGGTAAATCAAAAAAAGCGCAAACTGATTATATTGAAGGTATTGCAAGTGTGTTAGTCAATATAAAACAATTTCTCAAAGACGATGCTAAAATTTTCATTGTGGCTAATGACAAGCTCAAACTCTATCCCGCTATTGCCAAGCAAAGCGGTTTAGATATCGTTGACGAATTCCACCGAGCAGTTACTAAAAGAACCGAACAAGGCGACAACCCCTATCAAGAAACTATATTTTATATGAGGAAAAAATAATTTTATGGCACTTTCTAAACACCAAAAAAACGAAATATCTAACCTTCTATCCAGAAAAATAGATGCCAAGCTAAAAAGATATGCTCGAGAATCAAGCTCTATGCCTTTTCTGGCTAAACTAATGCAGGATAAAGAAAAGGTAGCTGCATATTCTTTTATTCATTCTCTCGCAACTACCTTAGGAATGTCAATTTACGAGGAAGTCTCAAAAATTATAGTCCAGGAAACTGCGGATGAGTGCTTTAATCATTATGATATTGGTGGTGTAATTTCCAGAGAACAAAAATCTATTATTGATAACATTTTGAGAGAACTGCGCAATCAAGAAAGAGAATGTAATATTGAAAAAGAAATCGAAGAAGTTTTAGCTGCTAACCCACAGAATGGAAAAGTTCAAAAAGAAGGCAGAATTGCTGATCTGTATATGTTGCGTGATGGAGCGGAACAATATTTTGAAATCAAAACGGTCAAACCAAACATCGATGTTTTTGCTAAATCAAAATCCAAATTATTAGAATGGGTTGCCAGGAGAAGAAAGAAAATAAAAGTATTTTTGGCATTTCCTTATAATCCCTATCACCCAAAACCCTATGATCGATTTACATTAGTTGGTTTACTGAAATCCGGAGATGATATGTTAATTGGAGATGAATATTGGGATTATTTAGGTGGTAAAAATACATATAACGAAGTTTTGACTCTGTTTGATGAAATCGGAAAATTATATAAGCAAAGAATTGCTGAAAAAATTAGTGAAGTTGCAAAGACTAAAATGACTTTTTAATTTTTTATAGCATATGATCTATTTTATCATTGTTTATTTCCAAATTACCTATTTTATTTACGATCTACATTAATTACTTAACAAGCTAACGATTGGCAAATTAAGGTTTATTGGCGTGTTATACTTACAATTTATATTTGTTCAATATATTTTGAATAAGTTCTAATCCAAAATGCAAAACTTGCCCATTGCAACCTATACAAACCCCTTGCACCTTTTTTTGATAAAATTATATTTCTATCTCTTAATGCTTTGATACCGTTATCTAAAGTTGACGCTTTACCTTTAAACTCTTGCCGAATTTCTTCTTTTGATACCCACGAATTCCATTTTTTTGCCATAATTCGCAATATTTGTCTATATGAATCTACATTAATCTTGTTGAAAAAAAGATTTTTATAATATCTATCACCTATTAAATCTACTGCCCCTCCTTTATTTCCAAATCCATTCTCAACATCTTCTATTGAAATATGATTGTCATCATCGATTGAAAGCGTTGAGTAGCATATTTGCTGAACGAAATGCGGATAGCCTTCTGAAAAAAAATAAATTCTATTATAAGCTTTATCATCTATAGTTAATTTATTTTCAGGTTTTTTTTCATTATATTCCTGAATGCCTTTTAATGCTACTTGAGTAACTTCTTTTTGAGAAAGAGGAGTTAATTCAAATTGTTCAAACAGTCTTAATGAAGATTCATGACTTTCTAATAGGATGTCGCAAATATTTGGCAAGCCTGCTAAAATAAAAAGAACCTTATTACAATTTTCAAGAACTAATGTTTCTGATAAATTTTTTATGAACATTCCTAAATTTAATTCTTTAGATGCACTGTCTGCTTCATCGATTAATATTACTAAACCTTCCTTTTGCTTCTTCAATCCTATTTCTGAAATGGCATCTTGAGAGGTCAATGCTTTAACTGTATCAACAATTGAATAGATCAAATTATCGAATATTTCTATTCCATTATCTGTATTACTTGATTGTTTTAATCCTGAACCTGCAATTTCTATTCTTTGAATAAAACTCCATGTTTTTTTTATAAAAGAGAGACCTTTGTTAAGCCTTCGTAATTCTCTTTCGATCACATTTTTTAACTTTTTAGCAAAATCGGGTAATGTCATATCCTTATTTAATGATATCTGTACAGTAAGAAAATTATGAATATTATCGGATAAGTTTAAATCTCCTTTTGAAAAATAGTTAGCCACGAGCAATAAAGAAGACTTACCTATTCCACGTTCTCCAATAATCAAAATATTTGTAGGATTACCATATTTAGTATGAAAAAGAATTTCATCAGTTCTTTCAATTTCATATTCTCTACCAACAAACATACCCTTAAAAACAGGACTATTTGGTTTGAATGGATTATATTTATATTTCATTTTAAGATACCACTTTATTTTAGGTATAACGCGCTGCGCATAACTGCTCAGAATATATTATTAACTTTAGATTACTTATTTATTATTTTGTTAATTATAAAAT
>WJKD01000332.1 GCA_014729315.1 Promethearchaeota archaeon
GGAATTTCGAATTTTTGTATTTCTTGGAGTATAGGCTACACAATTGGACCTTTTTTTGCGGGTTTTTTCTCCGATTTCTTTATAAGAACAGCGTTCGTACTAGCATCTCTATTTTATTTAATTGGATTAATTATTATTATATTTTTTATTCCGAAATTAAAAGGTCCTCACGTTTATAATGAGGGAACCAAAGAAATTGAATCGGAAAACTCCACACAATTCAATCAAGCTAATAGCATTTTAAAATACAAATGCAAAGATTATCAAATTATTGAGAGAGATGCCAATAATCCAATTTTATTACGTATTATTTTAGGTATGTTGATTTACGCTATGTTAGGAAAAATTGCATTAACTTATTTTTCTGATTATGCTTCTCGAACTGAAGGATTAAACCTTTCGGGAACTCTTATAGGAATTATTTTGTTTTCGTTTGGCTTGGGAAGGACTGTTTATTTTATTTTGAGTAGATTTATAAGAAGTTCTTTGAAAAGGATAAATTTCTCATACTTAATTATCACAATTTTGTTAATTTCGATGGTTTTTTTAGATTCTGTTGTGTTTATTTTTCTCGTCTTCGTCGTATTTGGATTTAGCTCAGGTTTAATTTATAAATCTTCTTTAGAACTATTAATGTATTACGAAAAAGAAGCAAAGGGAGCCAAAGCGGGATTATTTGAAAGCGCAGTAGGAATGGGGAGCGCATTTTCACCGTTAATTGCGGGGCTGTTAGCAGAAGTATTTCTCACATTTCCATTTATCATTTTTTCTCTTATCGCATTTACAGTTTTTGTTATTAATCTCGTTTACGAAATGAAAATAAAAAAATTAAAAAGTTAGGCAATTAAATCGTTCTTTTTTAAAACCCAGTCTTTTATCACTAAGGGCTGTGGATTCTCAATACCACTTTGAAATGCCGATTCTATAGTGGATTTCGGTATCCAAGCTTCCTTTCCGTTGCTTAAACTAATCAATAACGCTTTTTCGGTTTCGACTTTAATAGTTGCTTGAATGCTCACATTGTTATTTAAATTATTTTTCGTCTTTTTATAGTTGGTGGCAATATCACTAGGATTATATTCTTCTGGTAATTCGTTTTGATTAGATGGTTCATCAAGAACTTCATAGTAATATTTGTGATTTTTGGAAGGCTCTTTCTCGGTTAAAACTTCCCGATCCATTTTGACAGCTTTGTCATCGTCAGCAGTTTTGTAATTAGAAACTGTTGCGTATTTTATTTTTTCTTTCAATAAATGGTTTAATAATAAGCGCAAAACCTCTGCTTGGGCTAATCCCAACATTTTTTTATATTTTCCGATATTAATCCAAAGAGTTTCTGCGTTATTATCGGCCCAGTTTATCGAGATTGGAGTCTTTTTTTCCTTATAAGAATGATAACTGCTCCATTTTTCTGACTGACGCTCCAACACCCGTAAGATCATAACCATCTCTTCTAAAGAACATTTAATAACTTTACCCTCTCCTTCGGAAGGTTTTTCCCATGAATTATCTGGTTTTTTCTTAAGGCATCTAATAAATACATATGGATCGCTTTTTGAAGAACTCTGGATAATGATTGCCGAACTTTGTCCGAAAAAACTCTGACTGTGGCTATCAACCATATCGATCATTCTTCTATATTTTTGGATCTATTTAAAGAAAAAGACTAAATTGGTTTTTCCATTTATGATTAATTAAGAACTACATTATTATATTCCAAAGTTTGTGATGGATAACATAAACTATTCTCTCTCATCTTCCATTCTTTTGAATAAGAGAAACAGAAGGTATAAAAAGCTTTTTTCCTGGTTCTTTTTAAAGTTTCTCGTTTATTAAAACACATTTCACTTTTCTGATGTGAAACCTTTTTTTAAGTTTAAAAGAAATACTAATAAAGTAAATACTCAAAAAATAACTCAAGATGATATGTTTAATAAAGGGAATACTGATGGCTGCTATTATTATTAAAGGAAATATCACTTCGGATAGAATAAAACATCTCAAGGGGGAGGATATAATCCTATGGTAAGAATTAAAGATGTTGAGCATGTGTTCGTATACAAAGATCCCGATCTAATGCACGCGTGTAATCAGGTAAGCATTGTCTTACTACAAAATGGAGAGTTGTTCTTAGGATTCAACGAGGAGCGTTATCCTATTCACGCTGATAGCGGACAATCTTGTTTTATCAAGTCAAAGGACGGAGGAAAGACATGGGTTCTATCTACAAAAAAGGTTATATGGCCTTATACAGAATTTAAGGGAAACTGGGATTGTGCTTTTGCTCAAATCTCTGACGGAACAATTTTAATGCACACTCGAGTATGCAATTTTTTAGCACCGAGAGGAATCGATTACGATGGTGATCAAATCTTGGGAATGCCTCCCCCCGGTATGCCTGAAAGACTCAAAAGACAAACGGGATATGCTCTTCTTAAATCGAAAGACAACGGTCAAATGTGGACTGATCCCATAGAAGTTAATACTAGTCCCGTGGCAAGCTCGTCGTTAGCACCTTACGCTTGTGGTGGCTCGGGAGCAGGACATATTATTGAACTTCTTGATGGAGGGTTAATAATGCCATTGGATGGAACGATCTCAAACGATTCTGAACCTGGCATGGGTTCCGAACCTTCGAGATGTTTCACGCTGAGATCAGACGATGGCGGCAGCAATTGGGAATATTGGTCCACCGTTGCGTTCGATCCAGCTGGAATTATCAGCTTTATCGAACCGGGTATGACGCGACTTGAAGATGGCAAATTGATTTGCTTAATGAGGACCCAACATAAGCCTAATCGTCAAGATAACTTATGGTTCACATGGTCTGACGATGATGGAGTTACATGGTATCCCCCTAAAAAGACCTCTCTCTGGGGATATCCTGCTGATGTGAAACAACTGAAGGATGGAAGAGTTCTTGCGGTTTATGGTTATAGAAAAGCACCTTGGGGCGTTCGAGGCTGCATATCTGAAGACGGTTTAACTTGGGATATAAAAAATGAGTTTGTAATCAGAGAGGGAGGCGTAAATGAGCCAAAAGCAGGTGAAGGCTCCCGTACTCTCTTAGATATGATGATCCTAATGCAATATTGGCACATTGGATATCCAAGTCTGACTCAGCTGGACGATGAGACCGTTATTGTGGCTTATCACGAGTATAGCGACGATGACCATCCGCTTCAGTATTTAATGTGTACTCGTTTCAAATTATAAGACTCAAAACTCTAAGATTTATTTTTTTTTTAATCTTAACATCCTTCGAGTAAATTATAAATACATGCTTAGTATTAAAAATAATAATCCAATAATTAAATTCTCCTAAAAACAAATTGGTTTAATTAAAACTAATTAATATCTTATAGGTGATAAAAAATGGAAGATACACATTTTTCGAACATTTTGAAATATACCTTCCTTTTCTCTGGTTTAGTAGCTTTGCTTTTGGGACTTACGTTCGTCTTCATGACCGAATTTTACTTATCTATAACCGCTTGGCCATATTACGATCCTTTCGTATCTCGAATCCTAGGAGCCGCTCTTCTTGGTCTATGGCTTATAAAATGGTTATCTTTTCGAGAGAAGGAATGGGAAAAAGTAAAAAATATCGTGATCATGATAATTTTTTAGCATCTTATTGGTGGGTTAGTTTCTTTAATTTGTCAATTTATGTTCAATCTCCCCTTAACTAATTGGTTACACACATTAGTATTGTTAATATTTCTTTTTGCATGCGCATACAGTTATTATATTGAGCGAAAGCAGTGATTTAGCAAGAGCATCAAATTTTGATTAATTTTGAGAAAAGGGTTAATATGCGATTCAAAAGGATTTGAATTCTAGTATAGCATTCTTGCTTTTATCTATTACTAATTCAGCTTTGTGATGCGTCCTTTTAACCTCGTCAAAATCTATAACTCTTTTTTCCTCCTTTACTATGTCAAGATCGTATTCACATACTAGCTGAATTTGATTTACTTGAGGATTTAGATCTAATACAGTTGATTTCAATGTTAAATTGGATATTCTCCAGAATATACCTGGTTTCCCCTCTGAGATAACTTTCTCTATCTGATGATGATCAACAATGTTTTTTATTATCATAGAGACCGATTCTTCAATTTCCCTCTTTAGTTTGATTAGGGGTATTTCTTTTAACTCCAGATTTAAATTAAGTCCAATAAAATCTTTTCCGTTAATTATATTGAATACGATTATTTTCTTTTCTTTTGATTTTGTCTCTTGAACACTATGATCTGCGATAGTATCGCTTAATTGGATTTCTTTATCATATTCGAATTTTAGCTTTCCGGAATCTATAACACACGATCCTCTCCATTTTTTTCCCACACGACCATAACTTTCTCGTTTAATTAGTTCAAGTTCACATTCTAAAATAGAATTTCCATTTGCGTAAATATCAAATCTATATTCACGAGAAACCTTTTTCGTAAAATATTCAAGGCCGTAATAATGACCGATTAATTCTCTTATCTCTTTCATTTTTAAATCTATATCAGAATTAACTAAGGATACAAAATTATTAATCAGAGTAAAAGATGATGATATAGAGATTTCTTCATAAGTGATTTTTCCTCTCATTTTAATGTATCTTCTTCAAATTATCATTTTTTCTGGTTAATGATATACAATTGCTTTGATAAATTTTGATTTGATGGATTAATAACTCTTTTCTAAATCTTAAGACTATTGCGCCTCTAGATTGATTTGGATGCGATCCAAATTATTAGTGAGAATTAATTCTAAGCATTAATTGATAAATATTTATATACAACTTCCTCATATCTTGGTTTAATGACTATTGATCAAAAAATGAATAAAAAATTAGAGATGAGCTAAAATAAGCGTGAATAACGAATTAAAACACGAATTTTTGCCGGTAGCTATCGCATTGGATACAGGTGGCACGATGACTGATTCATTCATTATTGATGAAAAAGGGAGATTTTCCGTTGGTAAAGCACAAACAACACCTGAAAATGAATCGAATGGGATTCTTGAATCAATAAGTGACTCATTATCGTATCATCAGACCACTCTCAAAAGGTCGGGCAACGCGGTTGAAGCGTTAGTTTATTCGGGAACAGCCATGCTTAACCGACTTTTAGAAAGAGAGGGAAACAATAACATCGGAGTCATTGTAAACGCAGGATTTGAAGATCTTCACAGATTAGGTAGAGCACTTCAAGGATGGATATATTTGGATTACGGTGGAAGATTACACGCAAGAGAACACCATCACCCGGAACCATTAATACCGCGAGAACAAATAATGGGTGTAAGAGGAAGGATTAATTTTTTAGGGGCTGAATTAATCCCTCTCTACAAGAAAGATGTAGAAAAGGCGACAGAAAATTTATTAGAAATGGGCGTTGATTGCATCTGCGTTTGTCTACTTTTTTCCTATGTGAATCCTCGACATGAGAAGCAAGTTGCAAGGACTGCTAAAAAGATTATTAATAAAAAGGGAGTAGAAGTCCCCATTTATCTTTCCAGTAATCATAACCCGATAAGAGGTGAAACTCCAAGGCTTAATGCTTTAATAATTGAGCAATATGCAGCTGAACCTTCCAGAAAGCAATTAATCTCCGTTGCCAGACGATTGAAAGATATTGGAGTATCTGCTCCACTCAGGATCTTAACTTCTTACGGAGGTACAATGTCTCCATATCATCACACCCTTATTCCGTCGATGGTAAGCGGACCGATTGGTGGGATGATAGGTACGCAATTCATTGCAAAACAATATAACATACAAAATTTAGTCGCATCCGATGTTGGAGGAACAAGTTTCGACGTTGGTCTTGTTATGGAGCGCTATGTCCCCACAAAATGGGAAAGCTCACTTGGGAGGTTTATTTTAAATATTCCGATGATAGCTTTAGATTCTATTGGCGCAGGGACGGGGATGTATGTAAAGTTTAACGAAATTTCAAAGAGATTAGAATTTGGACCAGAAAGCGCGGGATATAAAATTGGTGTATGTAACGAGCAATCTGACGTAGAAACTGTCACAATGACAGATTGTAGTGTCATTTTAGGATATCTAAATCCGGAGAACTTTTTAGGAGGAAAAGTTCGTTTAAATAAAAAACGGGCCTTACGGTACATTGAAGATCAGATTTCAGATCCTTTAAAAACTGATCCTTATATCGCAGCTAGAGGATCTCTGGATCTCATTGAAATCAATATGAGAAATCACCTAAACGGAATGATCCAAGGACTGGGCTTTATGCCAGAAAATTATACTCTACTTTCTTTTGGGGGAGGAGGCCCGCTTCACGTAGCTGGGTATACCAGAGACTTAACTTTTCAAGACATACTAATTCCAGAATGGGCAGCAGCATTTTCGGCATTTGGATGTGCATGTGCCGATCACTCGTACAGACACGAAAAATCAGTCGATCTAATAATTAAACCTGACGGATCATTAAACCCAGCAGTAGCTACGATGCTTAATTCAACTTGGAAAGAACTGAAAAAAGACATTTCAAAAGAGTTCCAAAACGAAGGAAGAGATCCCAAGGAAATGAGATTCATACCCGCTATTCGCATGCAATATTTAGGAATGCTCGATCCCTTGGAGATTGAATCGCATTCTGAAAATATATCACCAGGTGAAATAATTAAATTAACTAGAGATTATGACGCGCTTTTTGAAAGAATCTTTAAGCGTGGAACTAAAAGCCCAGAGTTAGGCTATCATATTCCTAAAGTTGTTGCGACTGGAATTGTTCCCGTACCAAAACCCAAATTGCCGAGCGGAAACATAATCAGAAAAAATCCCGACGAAGATGCAAAAAAAGATTCTCGAGAAATATATTGGATGGGAAAATGGCATATTGCCTCGATCTGGGAAATGAATTTGTTAAATATTGGGAATGAAATTGTGGGACCAGCGGTTCTCGAAGCACCCGCAACGACATTAATGGTTCCTCCAGGATATAAAGTTACATTAGATAAACATAGAATATTTCATATGGAGGGATAAAAGGTGACAAATAACACTATTGGGTGGGAAGGAAAAACTTTGAAAGAAATGCTGGGAGAAAGTGAAAAACTTTTCGGAACCAGTAATTTTTATTACGGAATTGAGGAGCTTGAGCTCCAACAACAAGATCCTTTTAAATACGAACGGGCTTACGCTTCTTTAAGAGGAGGATTAGTATCTGCTAGAGAAACAGCTTTACACGTAGCAGCCTCTCCTATTGTGAGAGAGATTGGAGAACTATGTTTTGGACTCTATACTCCTGAGGGAGATTCGGTTGTGGTATCTACAGGGATAATGGTGCACATTCACACCATGAGCGAAGCAGTAAAATTCATGATCAGACAAAACTACGAAAACGATCCTGGAATAAATCCCGGAGATATATTCTTGAATAACGATCCCGATTGCGGAAATGTTCACACAACGGATGTTCAAACAATAATTCCTATTTTTTGGGAAGGTGAATTAGTAGGTTGGGCTGGTGGTGTTACACACGAAGTTGACATAGGAGGAATAATACCAGGACATTCGTTAACCGCTGGAATCCAGCGTTTTGACGACGGAATTTATTACACTTGTAAAAAAATTGGTTCAAACGATCACATTTGGAACGATCACATGATAAATGCCCTTCGATCAACAAGAACTCCTATGTACTGGGAATTAGATGAAAAATGTAGATTAGCGGGCGTGTTAATGATACGTGATGCAGTTAACGAGTTCATACAGAGAGAAGGAATTGATTTTTACAAAAAGTTAATAAGAGAACTTATCGAAGACGGGAGGAGAATTTTTGTAGAACGGATAAAAGAGCGTTTAATACCGGGGAGATATAGAGCCGCATCATTCGTGGACGCACCTTTTAAGAACGAGGCATGGCAACCTACTGCAAAACGAGACATATTGGGACACGCTCCGATTGAGATCAATATTAAAGGAGACGGTATAATGTCTCTCTCGTTTGACGGAGCGTCTGCACCCGTCAAATCTACAGGAAATTGCGGTATAGGCGCTATGGAAGGCGGTCAGTGGGTTCTTTTAACGCAGGTAATTATTTATAGAGACAAGGTTAACGACGGAGCCTATTTAGCAGTGGAAAAAGACTATCCCGAGGGAACGGTATTTAATCCGGGGGACCCCTTACTTTCTTATCAGTGCCCATGGGCTTCTTTAATTCCTGCTTATACGGGAATGATGAAATGTTTATCGTACGGGCTCTTTTCTAGGGGTTATCGCGAGGAAGTGGTTCCTGGATATGGTTTTACTGGCGATGGGATACAAGGGGGAGGCGTATGGGACTCTGGTATTCTTAAGGGGCAGAGATGGTCTATCGCGACTTTTGAAATGAGTGGTCAAGGATTAGGTGCCAGTGCCGTATGTGATGGTATTAATTGGGGCTATGCTATGTGGAATCCAGAATCTGATCTAGGGGATGTAGAGACTTGGGAACTGTTGCAAGGAGGAATACCTTACTTATCAAGAAGAGTAAAGCCTAATACTCCAGGTCATGGCAAATATCGAGGAGGAGCAAACTATGAAAGTGTAGCATTCGTATATAACTCTAAGGATGTGGATTTTTTTGGTGGCAGAGACGGAATGACATTTCACGGAGCAGGTGGAATGCACGGTGGCTATCCTAACGCTACGGGCTATAGATTGTACGCTAAAAATACGAATTTGAAGAAAATATTTCAAAACCAAGGCGATTATCCCATGGGAGATCCAGATCCAAGCAATGGAGAATTTGAAAAACTTTTAGAAGGGGATATTACGAGAAAGCCCTACGCTCAGATGTACCCAATCAGTTTGAATAATTACGATGCAGTTCATTGGACACAAAGCGGGGGTCCTGGGTATGGGGACCCATTAGAGAGAAAACCCAAATCTGTTGAGGATGACCTTAATGACGGATTATACACGGAAGAGTATGTGAGTAGCGTATATGGAGTTGTGGTTACTTTTGATCGTACAATTAAGAAATGGAAGATAGACGAAGAGTCCACGGAAAAACTTAGAGAAAAAAAGAGAAATGAGAGATTAGAGAAATCTATGACGTTTGATGAGTTTTGGGAATATGAAAGAAGAAAAATCACAGAAAATAAACTTAGCGAGGTTGTTAAGTCGCTCTATTCCGAGAGTCTAAGCTTTTCGAAAAAATATTGGGCAGAGCAATTCAAAAATTTTTGGAATTTCCCGGAAGACTTTAGTTTAAGAGAGGTGTAAATATGGTCAAATATGATGAATACACATTAGAAAGAATGATTGATGGAGATTTAGCATGGGAGGAATTAAAACAAATTATTGCCGAAACTAAAGATCCTGATAGATTTGATAAAATTGTTAAAATCCTTCAGAAAAGAGTATCTTGGGGAGAAAAAATAATTCTACCTCTCCATGAACACCTCTATATAGTTGTGAAGGATGGAAAACGGATCGTGAAATGCGATTGTGGGCACGAGTTTGGTGATTATAGAGTAAACTGGAAAAGGAAATGTAGAGTCAGAGTTCGAGATACAGATGAGGAAATCTTGGAACTTTACCCTAAATACATGGGATGCGATACTAACTGGGCAGAATTAAGAGAATATATATGTCCTGGCTGCTTGACTTTACTCGATGTAGAAGCGGTTCCTCCCGGTTATCCGACCATCTTCAACTATCTCCCCGATATAGACCTATTCTATAAAGAATGGTTAGGGAGGAGTGTTCCAGAACAATAATATTCTCTTACAATAAATTTCTATTTTTTTTATAATTTTAAAAAAAACAAATCAAAAAGAGAGGAACTCTAAAAATGAAAGATTTTATGAATAAAGTCGCCTTGATTACAGGAGGAGCAAGCGGTATAGGATTGGGAATTGCTAAAAGATGTGTTGAGGAGGGGATCCATATTATATTAGCGGACACTGATCAAGATAAATTAGAGAAAGCGAAAACCAACCTGAAAAAACAAGATATTGAAGTCTTAGCAATTAGAACCGATGTCTCGAAAGTCAAACAAGTTGAAAAGTTAGCAGAAAGAGCTTTAAAAGAGTTTGGAGAACTGAATCTGCTTTTTAATAACGCAGGAATATACACTGTAAATCAAATATGGAATCATACACTAGCTGATTACAAATGGATAATAAGTGTAAATCTCTGGGGTGTTATTCATTGTTTGCATATCTTTTTACCTATATTAATAAATCAAAAGTGTAACAGTCATATTGTAAATACTGCGTCCATGTCTGGATTCCTTCCCGGTCAAGGAATATATGGATTAACTAAGCACGCAATCGTATCTCTTTCCGAATCACTTTATTTCGATATTAAGCAAGCTAAAATTACAAATGTCGGAATATCTGTATTATGTCCGACTTTTGTAAATACTAATTTAAAAAATTCTGAAAAATATAGGCCCACCGAGCTCTCTAATCTTGAAACGAATTCAATTCAGCAATCGAAAATATGTAAACGAAGGATAAAAAAATTTAAAAGCGCTATATCAGCTGGTCAATCGGTTGAAATAGTCATAAATTATTTGTTTAACGGGATAAAAGAAGATAGATTCTACATACTAACCGAGGAAAAACCTTGGTGGATTGAAGTATTAAAAAAGAGAGTCGATTATATTAAAAATGGAATTAATCCCAATGATTTACCTATTTCGTTCTAATTTCGAATGAACGATGTATTGATGGTACAAGAAATAATATCATATGTTTAATTATACTAAAAAAGTAAAGTAGACTTAGTTGATCGCGAAAAAATTGCCTGAGAAAAGAAAAAAGAAGCGGAATTACGAAAAAGAAATCTTAGATTTTATTAGAAATTCTTCAAGTGGAATCACTATCGCAGATATTTGTAAAGGTCTTGAAGAATAAGGGCATCCAATTTCTCGGACGACGGTAGATAAATACATAACTAAATTGGAAGCAACAGAATTGATAGACTCGAAAAAAATTGGTGCTTATACGTTATATAAAAGTAGCGAAAGAGACTTTTATTCTGCGAGAACGATACTTCTAACATATATAGCTTTATTAACGGGTATTAAGGAAAATTTTCAAGGAGATTCTGAAGGTGTTATAAAAAAAATAGGAAAGAAATTTGACGATTACGTTAGATTTCCTATTGGATCTGATTTTCCCGAGGAGGTAACACGCCCCGCTGAAAAAGGCGTTTATAGACCTGTTTTAGAATATTATGCTGACAGATACACTTATATGGATTACATTATCAATAAAGACGTTGAAGTAGAGGCGATCTTTGAGTCTGATAATAAAGTAATATACAAACTGTATAACGCAAAATATTTGAACGAAATAGAGGGTTTTTATTTACATTTCTATGTTGTAGCGGGAATTTTCGAAACGGTTCTAGAAAGGGTAATAGGTAAAAAGATTGAATGCTCGATTAATCGCGTTGAAAACCAAGAAGTTGATTTATTAATTGAAGTAAAGGTCTAATCGGTAATTATCAAAATATTGACTCAAGAAAAAAACATAAGGAAATTAATCTTTCATCTTTTTTATGCCTACTTCATTTATGATCTCTAATAAATCCAAGACCTTTAGTTTCCCATCAAATTTTTGGTTAGCGTCGCTGAGATTTGTTCTACAAAAAGGACATACAGAAGATAAAATAGAAGCTCCAATATCGTTTGCCTCTTTTATTCTCTCGCTCGAGATTTCCACGGCCCAATCTGGATAGCCTATTTTTACGCCACCCCCCGCACCACAACACCACGCGTGATTTCTATTTCTCTTCATCTCAACCAATTTCAATCCAGGAATTTTACGGTAAACCTGGCGCGGAATCTCGTATATTTTCATATGCCGTCCCAGATGACATGGATCGTGATATGTTACGATTTTGTTATATTCTCCTCGAAATTGTATTTTTTCTTCGTCAAGTAATTTTTTTATTAATTCTACTGTGTGAAATATCTCCAGATCCGAATCGACTCCGAATTTTTGAAAGTCCTTTTTCATCGTTCTGTAACATCCCGCGCAAGAAGTGACTACTTTAGTGGCTCCAGTTTTTTCAATTTGTTCGATATTGTAATGCATAAATTCTTTAGCTATCGAAACCTGACCCGTTCTAAGCATTGGACTTGTGCAGCAATGTTCGTCAATTAGCGTAAAATCAATTCCGGCATCCCTCAGAAATCTTATCGTTGCGTCCCTAATGACTTGTTGACGATAGTTAGAGGTGCAACCTATGTAATAGATCCATTCTGCTTTATCGGATAAGTTCCATTTATTCTTTAAGGCGGAATTATCAGAATTATCTTCGTCGTACGGATTAAATTTCTCAAGAGATCTCTCTATCAACTTTTTTTGATTTGGTCCTGGTCCGATATGTTTTACCGCTAACTCTCTTAGGGCTTCGATCATATCAACAATAAAATCAGCGTGAGGTGCTTGACAAGAATCCATACACGCACCACAAGTAGGACAGGCAAATATAGTATCCTTTAAATCGTCATCCCAGTCTAAGTCCCCGTTAATTACGCCTCTAGTTATGCGAATTCTTCCCGATGCCCAAAACGATTCGAAAAGGAATCTCTCGCCAGAGGGACAAGACGCTTCAAACTCTTTAAAGGAATACTTGCACGTTCCGCATTTAATGCACCTATCAAAAGCCATTTCGATAAATTCTTTTCCGTATAAATTTTTGTCAATATCAATTTCGGTCATTTATGTGTTCCACCTCCCAGGATTAAAGATATTATTTGGATCCATACAAAACTTCACTTTTTCGAACAATTTTAACCAACCGGGGTTAATTTTTTTACGCATCTTCTCAGTCATCCAAATAGGTGTTTTGTAAGGTATGCACCCTAATTCTAAACAAATATCGGTTATTTCTTCCAATAAACTGTGTATTTTTTCCTCTTCTGTGTATTTTTTATAGCGAATAATCGGGCGAAAAATTCCGTAATGACTATTTTTCATCGATTTCATGTAGATAAACGAGGGAACTTCGTATTTGTGAAATAAAGCATCTACTTTTTCTATTAGTTCTTCAATTTTATGGGTTGGAGCATAACTTCCAAACCATGTCAAACCGGAATATTCAAACAAAGGCAAAATTACTGAGGGAAGATCGTTATAACATCGAAACCTTAAGTTAAATATTTTTGTGAATTCGTCAAAGTCGACTAAAACCATTTTATGTCCTTTTTTTCTTAATTTTTCTATTAAATTGTTTAGAATTTCTGTCTTTGCGTCAAGTAGTTTCTCGGTTTTTGCTGAAATGGGCATCAATGTCACGAAATCTGGTTCTACTTCAAATTTCACGGGTTCTGGGATTTCAACCGACATTTTTGCAACCTCTGTACTCACCGCTGAAAAATCATCTACTACTTCAGTTTTTCCAATTTCTCTTAATAATTCGGCAACAGGTTCATATCCATAAACAATCGCGCAAAAAGATTTCTTGAAAGGAGGATTAGGCCATAATTGAACAGCGCATTTAGTAATTAATCCTGTCATCCCCTGCCAGTTGACGAATAAACCCATCAAGTCAGGCATTGGATATCGACACCACCAACTGTCAGGATCGGCGCTTTCCTTACCATAGAAACAAGAGCCAATGCGAGTGATCTCTCCATCGGCAGTAATAACCTCTAAACCGTTTATTGAGTCTCCCATTGAACCTATTTTAAGTGAGAGGTTATTCATCCCGCTTAGTAATACGTTTCCAACTACGCCAGCGTAAGGAGGGGCGAAGGGATAACTGTAGCGAAGATGCGGGTAATGCTCGTCTAAATGCTTTTTTAATTGACCAAAAGTTACCCCTGGCTCTAACAAAGCGTACATCATATTTTCGTTTATATGCAGTATTTTGTTCATCTTTTTCCCGAAATCTACAATAATTCCTCCTTTTTCTGGGATAGTTAACCCTCCTACATTATTTCCCGTAATATAGGGGACGATTGGGATGATATAATCGTTGCAATATTTTACCAACTCGATTAATTGATCTGTTCGCTCGGGAATCACCACAAAATCGGGCATATGAGGCTCGCATTCCGTCATATCGTAGGAGTAAGAATAGAGATCAACTTTTTTACTGGAAACCTTATTTACTCCGAAAATATCCACGAGTTTTCCATAAACTTCTTCCCTTGTGATATTTTTAAATGTTTTTTCTTCTTTTGTTATTGTCATCGTTCTTTCCTCTTATCTTGAGTCAGTTTTTAGTTCGTAATAATTATTAACTGGATTGGAGACAACTTTATCTAAAGAATTAAAAAAAATCTTATAAAATCTGAGGAGTGTGCCAAGCTTGTATTTCTTTTTAATTTTGAGCTTTCCAGAAGCAACAGCAGAAACAAGTCCAATCCTTCCATAAGCTAAATCTAAAAATGTTTGAAGTTCGATTATAAATTTAAGATGATACTTATCTGTTGATCCTATTTGAAATTTTATTGAATCGTCTTCAAAAATGATGGTCAACTCGTAAAAAGGCTTTACGTATAAAACTATTTTTTTATTCCAATTGCTCACAAGATCGTAAAACTCTGAATCAGTTTTTCTAAAAGAGAAAATATTATATAACGATACTGAAATAAGATCTTCGGGTTTTTGAATCGAAATCATAAATTGTTTCACTGAATTTATTTAAATATAGTTTTTTTTTTGTTGCTTTAAATTATTCGACTAATTCTATAAACTTTATTTATTTAAAAGATATTATATAATGTTAAAGAACTTGAAGCGAGGGTTATTCCTTATCTCTTCATATTATTGATTAAAATTGTTAATTTATACATTCAATCAAATTTTAGCAAAAAATCGTGGAAGACTCAAATATTTTACGGAAGATAAGAAATTTTATTAAAGGCCAAAAAGAAATTAATAAGAGAATTAGGGTCTATGATTCGAAAGACGACAAGCCCAGATATTTTAAGAAGTTAGGGATAAAGGTTCGTCTAAACGAAAATAAACAAATTATCCTACAAGAAGAAACTGCTCTTGAATTAGGGGGAATAGAAAAAAATTCATCCTCATTTGTCATTCCTATTAAAAATAAGAATCAATTGGATTTGATCCAAAATGGGAAAATCACTCTAATAGGCCCAGAAATAGAAGAAATACCTCAACATAGTATTCATTTTGGAATGATAATTCTTATTGGAAGTGAAAATATGTCCGATACTTCCTTCGAGGAACTGAATAGATTTAGCTTTTTGTCAAATAGTATAGAAGGGTTTTCTATTCGTACAATTCCTCAAAGATTTTGGTGTAGAATTAGTAAGGATTTAATGCACAAAAGATTTAGTTTTGAATTTCTAGGAAACGCTTTCTTGTATCTATATGATAAAGCTTTTGCTGAAATTTGCGATTCAATGGAAGTTCTTTTTCTTTCAAACGACTTGGAAACTCTGGAGGCTTTAAATATGATTACACAAGAAGTACGCGCTACATTAATTGATCGCTGGAAGAAAAAAGTAGATGATTGGAAGAAGCGTATCGATTGCGATTACGAATGGGAATGCGAAGTTTGTCCCTACCAAGAAACATGTGAAGACTTGAAGAAGGTAATGGAAATTAGAGATAAAATGGACTGAAATATATTAAATTTCTATCTTTGTAAAAAAAATGAAGAATAAACCTATGAGAATTGCTATAACTGGGAAGGGAGGGGTTGGAAAAACAGTAATCACTGCTCTTTTAGCAAAATATTTCTCCGAAGAGACGGATTATAATATTCTACTCATTGATGCTGATCCCACGCATCCTCATCTTTGTAATTTAGTGGAATTGGAACCATCTAAATCTCTTGAAAGAATAAGAAGTGAACTAGTAAAAAAAGCGAGCACAAGCGGAGAAAATTTAGGATCTATAGCAAATAAAATAGACTTTGAGGTATATAATACGATGGGACAGGATAAACGGCTCAATATCTTTTATATAGGGCAACCCGAGGGTCCCGGCTGTTTTTGTCCTTCGAATCTAATCTTAAGAAGGGTCTTAAAATCGATATCTTCTGATTTTGATATAATTTTAGTTGACTGCGAAGCAGGATTGGAACAAATAAACCGGATGGTATTGCATACCGTCGATATAATATTAATTGTGTGCGATCTTTCGCTAAGGAGTATCTATACAGCTGTATCTATAATGAAGAAAGCAGATAAATTTACGAATTATAAAAAAATAGGCGTAATTATTAACAAAGCGAAGGGCAATATTGATACTCTTATAAATAAAGTAAGAGATTTAGGGCTCGATATATTTGGGATTATTCCCGAGGACCATATCATATCTGATTACGATCTTAAAGGAAAGCCAGTTATTAATGTTGAAGATTTCGCTCAGAGCGTTAAAGCTATCGAAAAAATAGCTAAAAATATCCTCTAATTTAAAAAATGTACAAAAATGAAAACCCTTTTTGTTCATTTCTACTTGGCAAGCCTTCTGGAGCTATTAGATCCTTTGGTTTATAATTCGAAATAAATAGATTAAAGTTTTCTGAAACTTTAAATATCTGAATTTTTAATATTTTATAAATTATTTAAAAATAAAACTATAAGGTTAAGGGGATATATTTTGAAAAAAAAACAAGTGTACCTTAGCTTAATTTTTATTGTTGGATCTTTAATCGCTTTAAGCGTACTCGTGTCGCCTATTAAAGCTGAGAACGATGGTCCTCCGACTCAAGAAGAAGTTTGGGGAATAGGTAATACCTATGCTAAGAATTACTGGGATACGATGATATTTAATAACTCGAACTGGGAATATCCGGGAATAAATAACATGACAACCTGGTTAAACAATACATGGAATATGAAATGGATTAAAGAAGGCAATTTTGAAATGGGGATGCTTGCGTTTATGAATAAAACTATGTATGATAACGGAGAAGAAATCAGTTACATTACACCTGCTCAAATGTGGTGGCAACACGCTTTTAAGAATAATTCTGAGGTTATGGTTGCCGCTATGAACAGCGCTTGGTTTATGTTTAAAGATAATGTGGTTTCTGATGACTATTATACTGATGGTGAAGAGATTGCACCATTTATGTATTTTGGGGGTAATACTGCCGAAATAAGGAATGCTGGAATCTATTCAGAACCCAAAGTAGATGCATCAGCTCTTAAAAGAAAGGTAATTGGATCCAAAGTAGAGTATTCGTGGAGCTATAATTATTCAAATATTATCTTTTTCTCACCATATGTTAACGATTCGACTGGTTTACTTGATTGGGGATTTGATTGGGCAGATCCTGGAACTTATCTAGATGGATCTACCATAATTGGTAATCAAACCTTTATCTATTATGAATATAATATAACGATTGATAAAACTGCAGGGAAAGCTTTTATGGAACAATCATACATCTCTGGTGAAATCGATACGGTTTTGGGACGTAATTCGCAAGGAGATGACTTTACTACCGCACAGATCCCAGAAGAATTTGCCTTGTGTCTTGGGACGCACGCTGTGTTGATGGGAAAGCACGATCCCGTCCTAAACGAAACTGAGGGAATTGGTGAAATAAATGCAACCACATATCAAACAGGAATTAAAACAGTAGAAACATCCTTGTATGGAACTCACGCGTTTGACTTTATGTTCAGTCAAAAACCTACTTATGATATAAAAAACGCCTCGACAACGGGTGAAGAAGGAACTTATCCCGCAAAATATGCTTGCTTAGATACGACAAATGATAATTTTACAGATTATATTTCAGGAATGTTGCCTTTAGTCGGAGACTTTGCAAAATTAGTTGTCGCTTATACCATAAATCAAACGAATCGTATGACTAATGGAGTGTCATTTGAAGACGCATATGATTATTTTGATACTGAAACTGATAGCGCAGCGTTTTTCATAACCTGCTATCCACAATTTGGGAATTATACCGGAGGTAGAATTGATCACGATCCAACTTTTACAGCCTTTTTCGATCCCGATTCTGGTTCAGCAGCAATCTCAGGAGACGACGATGACGACGACGACAATGGAGGAGCAGCAGCAATTCCTGGTTTTCCAGTTGAATTTCTCGCTATAGTCCTTATTTGTGGTACAGGTTTTATCTATTTATTTAGAAAGAAGTGGATAAAAGGTAGATGAATAAATTAAGCTTTAATAATACGAAAAATTAATTATTTATTTTTTTTTAATTCCTTATAGCACGCGCAGCAATAAAATTCAATGTGATTATTTTCCCATAATTCAAGTAGACGCTCTTCAGAAAAATTAGATAGGTTTGTGTCGCAAAATTCATAATAATATAGGGATCTATTACATTTCCAGCATTTTCTAACCGGTCTCTGACAGATTTCTTTATTAGAGTCTTTGATGCGATTCTTTAATAGCTCGTTTATACCTGAAAATTCCTCTTGATTTATCAGACCTTTTTTATACATTGCCAAATTGGTGGCTATTTCAAATAAAACTTCCAGATTGTGGCTATTTCTCGCAGAAGTCTCTATTACTTCGGCAAATCCGTAATCTTCGGAAAATGCTGTGATATAATGGCGGTCAATGTTTCTTTCGTAAAAAAGATCCGTTTTGGTTCCAGTAAGGATAATTTGATCTGGGGTAATATTAACTTTACGAGCAGTTTCTACGAAATAATCGATCCGCTCTAAAGTAATTGGTCTCGTCAGATCGCAAACTAAAATGAGCGCGTTTGCACCCTTATAACAAATCGGCCGTAAAAAATTAAATCTTTTTGCGCCTACGAGATCCCATATTTGCGCCGAGATTTGTTTTCCAAAATACTCATATTCATTTGTAAAAAAATCCACGCCTATAGTTAATTGAGTTTCAGGGTCAAAAACGCCGTTCTGGAGTTTCTTAAGCATCGTTGTCTTACCCACGCCGCCGTAACCGTCAACGACAATTTTCACGATCTTTTCCGAAATCCTCACGGTTTTTAACCCCTCTTAAAACTTAATTTAAACTATATCTAATTTTGGGATATATCTATTAGAGTAATAGATTTTGAATATATAAATTTTGTAGTTAGTGTGAATTTATATTCTAAACCTTACTATCCAAAACAATGTAAGGATAATAATGAAAAAAATGAATAATTTTTTAATTTTACGGAAAAATCCCTCTCAGTTCTATCGCCTTCGCTACTCTTGTTACAGCGATAATCATGGCGGCTGTTCTTAAAGAGACATTTCTGTCTTTGGCGGTTTTATAAACATTTTCGAACGCCTCGAGGATAATATTCTGTAACTCGCTATAAATACGATCCAATTTCCAATAATAAGCATGCATATCCTGGATATATTCAAAATACGAAACACACACACCTCCGCTGTTTGCTAAGATATCAGGAATGACAATTATATTTTTTTCATTTAAAATTTTATCCGCCTTGGGTGTTGTTGGACCGTTTGCTCCTTCTAAAATAATTTTGCATTCTATTTTGTCTACATTTTCTTTAGTTATTTGATTTTCGGTTGCTGCTGGTACTAAAATATCGCATTTTATACCAAAAAGATCATCATCTGGAATGGATTTAGCTCCATTATCTTTATAATCTTTTAATAATTTACTATGAGATTTCCATTCAATAAGTTTATCGATATTTAATCCCTCTGAGGAGTAAATGGTTCCTTCTAATTCTTGCACTGCAAGAATTTTACAACCGTAATCAAAAAGCTTTTTTGCTATCACAGTACCTACTTTACCGAAACCTTGAATAACAATCGACATTTCTTTGAGATTAACATTCTCTCTTTCACAGAGTGCTTCAAGTACAAAAAACATTCCCGTTCCCGTAGCTCCTTGTCTCCCTACAGACCCTCCTATATCAACAGGCTTTCCCGTTACTACGCCGGGCACAGTTCGTCCCTTGTTCATGGAAAAAGTATCCATCATCCAAGCCATTTCTTGTTGGCCAGTATTCATATCGGGCGCAGGAATATCTATGTCGGGACCAATAATATTAATAATTTCTGCTGTATATCTTCTGGTTAATTTCTCAAGCTCTCTTTTTGATAATTTATTAGGATCGACGGTTATTCCTCCTTTTGCCCCTCCCAATGGTAAATTCAACAAGCTAGTTTTCCAAGTCATCCACATTGCTAAAGCCTTTACTTCGTCAAGGCTGACATCAGGTGCAAATCTAACACCTCCCTTTCCAGGACCGCGAAGAGTGGAATGATGTACGCGAAAACCTTCAAAGATCTGCAAGCTATCGTCGTCCATGACGACTGGAATAGAAACAATTAAAGATCTTTCTACTCTTTTCAAATATTCTAATGCGTTGGGATCCAAATCAATTTCTTTCGCAAGAATCTTCAATTGTTTTCGAGCAACTTCCAATGGATTTATTTCCAAATCTTATTTTCACCTTGAATTATGATATTTAAAGTTAATATTTTCCAAAATAATGCATGTAGAATTAATTTTTTTATTATAAATTCTTTGTTATTTTAGGATTCTTATTGTAAAATGTACACTCCTAATTGAAACTGTTTCAAAAGATGATATAATTAAAGATAAAATCTGAATATTAAATTAGATTAAAAAAAATCACAAACTTAAGGAGCAGAACTATTTAAAATTTGGATACTTCTTTTTTATTCATTAAGAAGATTCGCTACAAAAACGGATAAATTTGTCTGGATTCTTGGCGGAGCCAGAAATATCAATTCCCCCTAACTTTTCAATTAAATCTTGAGACAATGGATTACCTTTTATGAAAAGCTCCCTCAATTTTTCCAATGAATCTAAACCCTCAATATTTCTAATGTGATTATCCATTAAATCTAAGGTTTCCAGATTTTTTAGATTCTTTAACCCCTCTATAGTTTCAATTTGATTACACGATAGATATAATTTTCTGAGTTTGATTAAGGAATCCAATCCTAAAATTTGAGTAATTTGATTACCGGATAAATTTAAATAAACCAGATTAGTACAATTTTCTAATCCCCTCATTTTCTTTACCGAATTAGAAGCTAACCATAACTCTTTTAATTTTGTAAGCTTTGATAAGTTCTCTATCCTTTCAATTAGATTATTATTTAAGTAGAGTTCCTTTAATGATTTAAGATTGTCAAGTCCTTCTATTTTTTTTATTTCATTACCTGCAATGTTTAAGGTTTCTAGTTTTTCTAGATTTTCGAGTCCGACTATTTTTTCAATCTGAGTTCCAGCAATCCATAGCACTTTCAAATTAGTAAGGTTGTTCAAATTTTCGATTTTAGTTAATAAGTTCCAAGATAGATCTAATTTTTCTAAATTCACTAAGTTATCTAAGCCCTTGATTTCTGAAATTTGATTTGCTCGAAGATAGAGCTCTTTTAGATTTTTTAGATTTTCAAGACCTTCAATACTAGTGAGAATATTACTGGATAAATTCAAAACTTCCAATTCGGTTAATTGCTCTAAACCGCTTAAATTTGTTATACAATTACTTCCCAAATTTAGGATTTTCAAATTATCGAGAGGTTCAAGGCCTTTAATTTCTGAAATTTCGTTTGAACTTAATTCTAATTCAAATAAGTCTGGTTTCTTTTCAAAACCCTTTATTTCACTAATGTCTTTTATCTCTAAGAGCCCTAAATCTAAGTAATGGTCCTTAATCACAAACTTTTCTTCTTGGTATTCTACGAAATCCATTTAATGTGAAAGAATAATATTTCCTAAGTTATTTAATCTTTAGATTTACACAATATTTAAAATTATATTAATAAGTTTCATATTTGAACATCGAAAAGCGTTTTTGCCATTTGAGAGAGAATTAAACATACATTTCTAAATGATTGTAAGTTGGTTTTATTTCTTTTGGATTATAGGAATTATCCTTTAAATTAAGAATAAATTCTTAATTTTGATGATTATTTGTAGAAAGTGTGGACTGATTATAAAAAATAAAGACTCGGGTTATCACTTCTGTCCAAGATGCAATGAAATAGTATTATTTATGAAATTCGTTTCAAAGTGATAAGCGAATCCTATTGATGAATTTTTTACCTCGTTCTTTCGAGTATGATTCAAATATGTAAAAATTAGATGTTTGATGACGATCCAGCCACGATAAAGAAATGAAAGGGGTAAAAACGTTTATTTTTCTTTTTATTCCACATTGATGGGTCCAAATTTTTGATTAGTAAGGTATTTTTACTTTATATAAAGTTCTGGTTTCAAATTTTTATGAAATTAGTGTTTGAAAAACTTCTTCTTGCTTTTATTAACATCAGATTTTAATAAGTAAATTAGAATTTTATTAATATGGATGTAGTAGTTTGCAAGGAATGCGGACATTCGTTTAATGATGGTCGAGATCCGGGAAAATATTATTGTCCAGGATGCGAAAAAGAAATGAAATTTTACGAATTTAATGCATTTTGCGGTTCAAAACCTGGAGGACTTCACGAAAAATAAAAAATTGTAAATAATTTTAGTGATAGTAAAGATCAAATCGTTTTAATCGATCTTTGGAAGAAAAATAACAAAGTTACTTCCTTGTTCATAATCTCCTTTGATTTTATCTTTAACATAAATTTCCCCATCAAAGGATTCAATAATCTTTTTAACAAGATTTAAGCCGAGTCCCATCCCTCTTCCACCCTTTTTTTTCTTAAAACCATTTTGAAAAATAATTTCTTTCAAATCGTCTTTCACCCCTATTCCATTATCTATAAATTCTATTTTGACGAAGTCTCGACTTTCTTTTGATATTTTCGATATTTTTATGTGGATATCAATGTAATCTTGCTCATTATAAGTTACTGCATTGATTAATATATTTTCAAAGACCTCTGTTAATAACTTGTTCGCTTTTACATTAAATTCTCCTTCAATGGGACTGATTTTTATATCTAATTGTTTATTTGGGAAAGTATTTCGTAAAAAAGATATCGATTTGGCAAGACAACCGCATAGATTTATAGTCTTTGGAGAAATATCGCCGAGATCTAAATTAGAAAGCTTTCTGATATTTGAGATTAATCTTGAACTACGGTTATTCTGTTCTTTTATAATATTATTTAATTTTTTTAATTGTTCTTTATTTATTTTGGTCTTTATCAAATTGTCTATTAATTCGCTTGAAGATTGAATATTTTGCATGATATTACTAAAATCGTGGACAAAGATATCCTTGTAGAGATTAGCTTGGCTATACGCTATAAAATAATTCATATTTAACTTTTTTAATTTTTGCTCCGCCTCCTTTTGGTCGGTAATATCTAATAACGTAATAAAATTCGCGGGTTTTCCTTTATAAGTTATAGTTTTCGAAAATATTTCTCTCCAGATTATATTTCCCGATTTATTAATTGCTCTAAACTGATATCGATTTACAACATCTTGTTCACCTTTTTGCTTCTTTCTCGCTTGAGTTATAACGAATTTTCTATCAGCCGGGTGGATGATTTTTAAAAAGTCTTTAAAATCCCAATTACGGACCTCTTCTAATTCGTAGCCTAATCCTTGAGCAAATTGATTGTTATTATATCTTATTTTATTATCTTGGAGAATGACTATACTCATAAGAGACTGATCCGCAAGAGTTTTAAATATCTTTCTGGACTCTGCGAGCTTTTCCTCAACCCCTTTTCTATCCGTTATATCGATAATAGTTATTAAATCTGCATTCTCGCCTTTATAGTTAATTGTTTTGGAATAATTATCCAACCAAATAATTTCTCCGGATTTCTTTATCCCTCGGAGCTCATAGTGAGTTATAGTATTTTTAGAACCTTTTTGTTTTTTCATTGCTTGGACAAATACCTTTTCTTGGTCGTCTGGGTGAATCACTTTTAAGAAATCCCTTCCTTTCCAAGATTTCATTTCTTGGATAGAATATCCAAACATCTTAGCATATCGTTTATTCATATATCTCGATTGAAATCTTTGTATTATATTAATTCCGATCAGCGATCTCTCAGCGATAACTTCAAACAATTCTTCATTTTCGTTCAATTTGGCAGTTAAATCGTTAATTTTGGATACTATCTCTTTATGGTATAATTTGAATTTCTTAGAATCTTTTTGTTGCGATGAAAGTTTATTATATCCATTAATTTGGATAAAAGCGAGGTTGGATGAGAGGTTACAGATAGTTAAGTCTAAATTAAACTCATATAGTTCAGAATTCTTATATAGGCTAAATTTATAATTTTTTTGAATGTTGGAGTTGTTATGAAGAATCTTTCTAATATCCTTTTTTAAGTCTGGATTATTGAGAAAAAGACTAGAAGTTGCTTCAAGGGAGTGATTATCACATAATTTATTTACTAAATTATGTGTCTCCTTGTTAAATTTAACAATCTCAATCTTATTAGCCTTCTTATTACAAATTAAAATTCCAAATGGATAATTCTCGAAAAACTTTAGATAAAACTCGTTACTATGATTTGTCATTTTTACTGCAGTGTAAAAGACATGTCTTTATGAAATATCAAATATTTCTAGTTTATTTTATCATATAGGTTCTATTTAAAATTTGAATTTTTTGACCATTGTTCGTTATGGAATAAGGAATTAATTTTGATTTGAAATAAGTTTATATTTTTTCTAAGTAATCTTCTTGAATTATGAAATTAATTAAACAAGAACGAAAAAGTGTAAAAAAAACAAGAACTAAAAAGAGTAAAAAATAGATAGTTGAGATTTGAAAAATGTAATTTATTTTACTTTCCGTTTTCCTTGATTTCAATACCGTCGGGTAATGTTAAGCTATCTTGAGCCATTCCTTCCGCCTTTTTGTAATCGCTGAAACTGCGCGATTCAACTTTTTTAATATAATCCAACAATCGATCGTCTAATTTTTTAGGCAATTCTGGTTTTTCGTGTGTTTCTAATATCGTCTTGATTTTTTCGCTCGCTCTTTCAATGATATCCTTTGCCCCTTTCTTTCGCCACGTAGATCTTCTGTTTCTATCCACCAGTTCTGGAAATATTAGTTCTTGCTTCATGAATTTTCTAGTGTGTTTTTCTGAGAGAAAATTAACACCTTTCTTATCGCTTGTTGCTACTTTTTTGATCTCTTCTAAAGCAAGGGTATCTTCGTTGACTTCAACGCCCTCTAATGCTCTTTTAACCATACCCACTAAGTCATCGTCAATTACTAGCAACTCTAAGGCCTCAACAAGCGTTGCCTCGTAAGTGCCAGCACAAGTGATGTAATTAATACCCGCCTGGGCAGCAAACATAAGGGTTTGCATTCGTTCAAATCCGTTTTGTAAATCTAGTAGCTTAGAATCAGTACATGCCCCTGGGCCTCTCGAAGGAATATCATAAAAACGAGCCAGCTGCGCGATACCGCCTGTTATCAGGCTCATTTCTACTGATCCCATAGCCGAGTTCCCACTCTTCATATCTGTAATATGCGAAACAGTTCCAAAAAATACAGGTGCTCCTGGATTATATATTTGAGAAAGAACTATACTTCCTAATATCTCTGCGTTTGTTTGCGCTAGTAGACCAGCAATCGTGACGGGTGACGAAGTACCTGCTAAAGCTTCGGGGGCAATAATAATAGGCTGATTGTATTTGGCAAATATCTCAAAACCGTTTGTCATAATTTGAGGTAAATGGAGGGGGCTAGTCGGATTCATAAATCCGATAAATCTTGCGTTTTTTTTAAGCTCCTCTTCGCCATCGACTATTATCGAAGCCATATTCATCATATCTTGCGAAGCTAATCTACCCAAGCAACCTAAACCGTAGGGTTTCCTTGTGTTTGATGCCCACTGGTAAATACAATGAGCATGGATTGTTATATAAGAGATGTCGTTAGGCCACACATCAATATGACTGCAATGAATATGTTTTAGGCTATCTACGATGCGAATTTGATTAATTGTATCTTTTAAAACTGTTTTTCGTATTCCTTTTTTATGTTCGGGATCGTAGATCTTAACGGGAGTTCCTATGGTCGCAAATTGAGAGGTTTTCGTGTTTACTTCAAATTTAAAAGATCCATCGGGCCCATATAATTTAAACGACTTTGGAACAGTTTTTAGGCGTTCTTTAACTAATTCCTCGGGAAATTTAACAAACAGACTTCCTTCCTCTACTTGCGCACCATTTTCATTTAATAACAATCTTGTTGCGGGCGAATCAACCTTAATTCCTGTCGTTTTAAGTAAATCCAACGAAGCAGCATGAATTTGCTCTAGCTCGTCTTTTGAAAAAACATCAATTTTTTTTAAGTTCATTAATAATCACTCAATTTATAATTTCAATGAAATTTTAATTGGTATTTAAAATGTTGTTAGCTAACTTTACAGCTTCAATAGCATCGTCAGCCCAACCGTCGGCTCCAATCTTTTCTGCCCAATCGTCAGAAGTAGGGCTTCCTCCCACAATAATTTTATATTTGTCTCTTATTCCTCGTTTTTCTAACTCTTCTATTAATTGGCGCTGAAAATCCATGGACATGGTAAGAAGTGACGATAAAGCTATAATATCAGCATTAACTTCTTCTGCTTTGTCAATAAATTTATCTGCAGGTACATCAACTCCGAGATTATAAATCTCGTATCCGTTAGAAAAAAGAAATGCTGCTACCAAATCCTTTCCTATACTATGCACATCGCTTTCAACAGTTCCAATAACTACTCTACCTCTAACTTCCTTCTTTTCTCCAGTTGCACGAATTGCGGGATCCAGAACTTCGTCTACCACGGTTTTAACAGTATTGGCAGAGCCTATTAGGTCGGGGAGGAAAATCTCTTCATTTTCAAACTGCTCGCCTAAATATGCCATAACTACTCCGACGGATTTTAAAAGTTCAGCTGGACTCGCTTCCTTATTCTCTAAAGCTTTCTTACAGAAATCCGTTAACCCTTCTTCGTCCCATTCAAGGACTAGTTCATTCATCTTCTCTTCTAAAGTCATCTTCCCAAATTACTTTTAAATATATTTATAAACAATTAACGATCTCTTTTAAAAAAAGTTTTACATAATCGTGTTTTGTAAGAAATTTGGATTTTGGGATTCCTTGAATTTTTGGATTTTATAAAATTTTATGAATTTGGAATTACTAACATTAACTAAATTTTATAATAACATCTATAACAAAAATTAATATGAAATTAAACAAGTTAGAAGTCTTATCTAAAACCGAGATTGAAACAATTCACTCCGCTACTTTAGATTTACTCGAAAAATCAGGTATTAAAGTCCAATCTAAAGAAGCAAGATCGTTATTGAATGAACATGGTGCGATTCTTACCAAAGACGATAAGGACAATTTCGTAAAATTTCCAGAGGAATTAGTAATGGAACAATTAAAGAAAGTTCCCGATACTTTTACCTTATGGGGTTCTGATGGTGTTTATAATAATATAATTGATACCAAGTCCGTAAATTTTGCTACCGTAGGAACTCCCGTTAAGATCTACGATCCCGAACATAAAAAAGGAATTCGTAAAAGCATTCTAGCAGATACTATTAAGCAAATTCGAATTGTGGATAGCTTAGATAATTTGGTTGGAAGTCATGTTGATGTATGGCCAGGAGATATACCTTATACCGAACTTCATTGTCATTGTATAAGAGAATGGGCAAGACATAGTAAGAAATCTTACGGTTTGGGTTGCATGGGTAGATTAGCCTCTCAAGACATGATGAATCTAACCTCAATCGTCGTCGGAGGTGACGAAGAACTAAAGAAAAAACCAAGACTCGTAGGGTTTTTCAATCCAACTAGTCCCTTACATCTAACTCAAATCATGATAAACGGATTATTCGTTTATGCGAAATACAATCAACCGTTAATAATCGCTCCAGCAGCCAGTGCTGGCTCAACAGCTCCAGTTACTTTAGCGGGATTATTAGTCCAAACGAATATGGAAATCTTATCATCGATTGTTCTTACTCAATTAATCAATCCGGGAAATCCCATATTATATTCAACAATGTCAGCACCAATGGACCCTCCAACTGGCAATGTTGCTTGGGGTTCCATCGAAACTGGGCTTATCACTGCTGGTATGGCTCAACTTGGTCGTTTTTATAATATCCCTTCGAGAGGTCCCGGAGCTGTAACCGAATCTAAATGTTTTGATATCCAAAATGGATACGAAAGAATGATGACTATGTTTTGTGCTGCCTCCGCGGGTATTAATTACATCACTTGTGCTGGCACTTACGAATCGTCATTATCAGAAGCGTTAGAATTACTTGTTATTGACAACGAGTTAGCCGATATCGTTAAACGCGGGATGGAAGGAATTAGAATTAACGAAGAGACATTGGCGTTAGAACAGATAATAAAAGCTGCTAAAACTGGAAAAAATTATTTATCAATGAGGCACACAGTGAAAAATGTAAGGAAAGAGATTTTCGTTCCGAAACTGGCAAACCGTGACAGAAGAACTGCGTGGCGTAGGGAAGGTGAAAAGGATATTATGGATACTGCTCGAGAAAAGGTTAATTATATTCTTGAAACTCAAAAAGGTCCGGGTTTATCTTCAGAAATTGAAGCGAAACTCGAGGAATACACAAAAATGGTTGCTGCACGGACTATGGATGATTACAGAAAAGCCGAAGAAGTCGAAGACGATTCAAGCGTTCCAGGTGTGAAATTAGATTAGAATTAAAGCGATAAATATAATTCTTTATACAAAACAATAAATTATTCTAAATATAAATTATATTCAATAATCGATTAAATAATGAGCTAAAATTTTAAAATGGTGCAAAAAGGAAAGGATAAGGAAGAATCTGACAAAACATATAGTGATAAAATTAAGAAACACCGAGAGAAATGGGATAAACTCAAATTTGACACCCAAATTATTTGTGCGGGAGAAGATCCATACCCTGAAACGTCGAATAGTCTTCGCACACCTATATTCGCCACTAAATCGTATGTATATTCCACTTTTTCGGAAATGCTTCAACATCATTATTTTTACTCTCGAACAGAAAATCCAACATTATTTGCTCTTGACAACAAGCTTGCGACGCTCCATAGAGGAGATAAAGCCGTATCTGTAGCTTCTGGTATGGCGGCAGTTCATTGTGCGTGTATGAGTGTTCTTCAAGAACGCGTAGAACGCATTAGACCAAGAAAAATATCCAGCTTATTGCCACAAAACAATCCCGAAAAGATTCCTAATGTTATCATTCATACTAATCAATATACAGGATCTTATAGGTTAATTACTAAAATCTATCCACAAATGGGGATAACATTTAAACGGGTAAATTTAACTGATCTAAGCGAATTAGAGAAAAGTATTGATGATCAAACAAAGCTAGTATATGTTGAGACACCTGCCAATCCAACAGTAGATATTATTGATATTGAAACTATTTCAGAAATGATACGCGAAAATGGCGGAAAATGCATTGTGGATAACACATGGGCGTCCCCTGCTCTTCAGAAACCTCTTGAATTGGGAGCAGATTTAGTAGTCGAAAGTCTTACTAAATATATCAACGGCCATGGGGATTGTTTAGGAGGAGCAGTCGTGGGTGAGGAAAATGATATCCGAAATATTCGTTATTTCTGGTTAGAAACACAAGGTGCCGTTATGAGTCCTTTTAATGCTTGGTTGATCCTTAGAGGGATTCGAACACTTAGTATGAGAATGGAACGACATTCTTCTAACGCAACGCTGATTGCTGAATATCTTCAAGAACATCCAAAAGTTCCGGAAGTAGTTTATCCAGCTTTGGAAAGCCATCCTGGACACGAATTAGCAAAAAAGCAAATGAATGGTTTTGGAGGGATGGTTAGTTTCGATTTAGAAACGGAGGAGGAATGCTATAAATTTATAGATGAATTGAAGTTAATAAAGGTGGGAGTATCCTTAGGAGATACCACTTCTTTAATTGAATACACGCCGGTTATGACAGGAATAGACCTTGCTGGATGGGAACGAAGATCAATGAATATTTCCAATACGAATTTCAGATTTTCCGTAGGTTTAGAAGATGCGGAAGATTTAATCCGCGATTTAGAGCAAGCTTTAGATAAAATATAATCACTTTTTATAATTGTTAAAATTATGTTATTCTTGTGAATTTATATGGAAAAAAAATTAGATAAAGAATTAAAAAAAATCCAAAGATTAGAAAAATCTCAATCTTTCTGTCTCGGATATATTATACGATTTGGTAAATGGTTTCTATACCTTCTCCCTCTAATTTTAATACTTTTTACGACTCTTGCGTTATTAGAATTTATAGATTTACTTGATTTTTCTTTAATTGGACTTTCAATAAAAGGAGCATTTTATATCATTGCCTTTTTGTATGGCGTGAATTCCATTTTTCTGTTGATCGGAGGAACGCAAACAAATATAGTCCTTAAAAAACGGTTAAGTTACGAGAGGAAGAAAGGACATCCGATAGATTCTCTCAATGGATTCAAACTCTTAATACACAATGTAAAGGCAGTTATAAAATTTTTAAATGTTACTGCGGTACTATGTTTAGTAGCAATGATTCTTTATGTAATAATGCTTAGTTCTGGCATTCTTGAAATTGGATATGTTGCTATCGGATTTACTTTATTTGGATTAGGTTTAATCTTATTTATCCGCAGTTTAAATCTTAAGATTTCTGATATAAATGGTTTGCAGGATTTTTACGAACCTGACATCCACCAAATCTTTCTCGATAATTTTTTCGCTGACATTTTTTCCAATCATTTGGATCCCGTAAGCTATTTGAAATGGGACGAGTATAAAATGGTGATTACTGAAGTTCTAAATCCTGCTTTAGTGGAGCGTGTAGAAAAGATGGAAAGAGGAGAAAAACCTATCACTTTTGCGATCGAACGAATGTTATATCTATATTATTTACTCTACGAAAAGGTCATATCAGACGAGACATTCTCTCAAGAATTAGGCGAAGTACTAAATTTGAATTCCGAAAGATTTGACTCAGAAAGGGGTGCGTTTATAGAAGGAAAATGGTATTTCGGAAAAAAAGATATTTATAAACTCTTTAAATTCATTGAAACATTTAATCCGGGGTTTTTTGATGTAATAGATCGGTTGCAAATAGAACTTAAGGACAATATTGAAACCGTTTCGACTGGAAAAGTATACATAGACTGCTCAACTCAAGAAATTGTATATAAAACTCACACGCTGAATATTATGGTCTTTTTATTCAATAACCGTTCCAAATCTAAGAAATATAATATTAGAATCATCGCCCCTGGTTTCGATCCTGATCAAGTGTTGCTTAAAATTAAAGTTGAGGGGAGGGGGAGTTTTAAAGTTCCAGATCAGGACATTCCATTGCTATCTCCGACAAAAATAGACATTGTAAATGTGTTATCGGACATGTTAGAAAACGGGGACACGGCGTGGGTTTCTCTAACGCCCAGAGTAATAGGCAAACAAACGATACAAATATTCTTAGAATCTCCTAAGGGAGAAATAATACAAGGAGAAACTCGGGTTGTAGAAGTCGCAACAAATATCAAATCGTACTTAAGAAAGTTTACTTCACTCGGTTCAATATTTGGCGGATTAGCTGCCCCGTTATCGAGGATGTTATTTATTGTTTAAACTTTTTCTCCCTATTTATTATCTTCTTTTTATTAATCTGTGAAAATGTTCTTTACTTTTTTACCTTTAAGCAAAAATGAAAAGATAAAATATAAGTTAAAAAAAGAAGTTTAAATTTATTTAATTTTTAATATGAATTATTCTTTCTTTCGAACCCGTTCCATTTTAATGTTGTGTAGGTCCGCTAAGGCAGTTTTAATTTCCTCTACTCTCTCCTTTGGATATGGGTAAAGATACAAACATAACAAAGTTAGTCCCAAGGCAATTCCAGGAAACACTACGATAAGGATCCTCAATCCTAATATTATATTTGCCCCAGGATTTGGAGCATATTCTTCCCAACCAGTTGATGTAAATACTAACGAGACAGTAACGATGGATAATATCATAGCTAATCTCATAAAGAAATTGGTTATGCCAAAAAAAGATCCTTCCCGCCGCACACCCGTTTCGAGCTCGTCTTCGTCGATAACATCTGCGATGATTAGGTAAATGAAATAAAGCATTCCTCCAAATCCAATTCCCATAAAAACGACTGTTATAAGCGCAAAAAGATAATTAGTTACGAAAAGTAAAGGAAGTGAACCGAGGATATAAACTATTATTGCAATTGCATAAGCTTTTCTACTCCCAAGTATTATATCTAGCTTCATCCATATTACGACAGTAAAAATCCCAACAATAAACATAACTCCTAATAATAGAGAAGTCTGAAAAGGAGTAGAGTGCAATATATGTTTTCCATATAATTGAACAACCGTAGCTAAGAGTAAGGTCACATATTCGTAGAAAAAGAACATCAGCGTATAGAGGACAAATCCTTTGTTTTTAAAAGCATATTTAATTCCCTTGATAAAGTCGAATTCGTGTTGATGATCCATTGCGAACTCTTCTCTTTCCTTTGCACCCCACACAATTCCAATGAATAAAGTTGCGCCGACGATTATAGTTGTAACGATTCCGTTTATTAAATATCCCATGGATTCAGAAATATCGTTTATAAATAGTCCAGGTATGAGAAACGCACATATTAGTCCTATTGTCGAAAAGACTTGTTTAATTGTATTTACTTGAGCCCTTTCTTTAACTGAAGTATATAGTTCCGGAAAGAGCGCGTCGAATGATAAGGTAACCATAGTATAAAAAGTGTCGTAGCATACTAAGATAATTAAAAGATAAATAAAGGTTATTATGTGATTTGTAGTGGGAGGAATCCATAAAATAATTTCTATAATCAACACCGGTATAGTTCCTAAAATTATATATGGTTTTCTTCTTCCCCATCGAGTGTGAGTTCGATCTGAAAGATAACCAATTAGTGGGTCATTGATCGCGTTCCAAATCGTCCATAAGATAAACGCCAACATAATATAGATTACGGGAAGTCGCACCGCTGTAAAATAAAATGTAAAAACCCAGACATTGAATGCACTGTTTATAAACCAAGCCGCAAAGCTTCCTTGACCAAACGCCAATTTTTGTCCTATCCCGAATCTTTTTACCTCAGCTCCTCCGTTTTTTGTTTCATTCAATCCACTTTCACCATTTTTTTCTATGTTTTTCTCAAATCTTATTTTGTTATTAATTCATATTTATAGTGATTTCTAAATAAAAATATGTATTATTCTCTTTGAGAAGATTGTTTTAAATACCAGTTAAATGGTATCATACTGGTTTAACTCTTTTTTCTATTTTAATATTTTAGTAAAGTTGTGAAAATTTAAATACCCAAAAATTACTATTTTTTCACTTTTGTCTAATATAAGAAAATCGTAAGAATATCGGAGAGTGTTTTTATGCTGCAATTCATGGAATTTTTAGACGGTATCTTTAGTATAATTTTTGTTTTAGTTACTTTAATAGTTGGAATGAATATTTTACTAACATATCTTAAACATAAACACATGGACCTAATATATGTGGGGATCACATGGATTATTATGGCTTGTGCGTATTTACCACCTGCGATTAATTTTTTTACGATGGTAATTTTCAATATTTCATTTAATGAGTTTATTTATCTTAGCATTTACGGAGTCCTTCCAATTTCAATTATTTCTTGGAATGTTGCAATTATGAATTTGTCTGCAGTAAAACAAAATACGAAAAAAAAATTAGTATAGTTATTTCACTAGGGTGTATCTTTGCGATGATCCTATACTATGCTCTTTTAATTATCGACCCATCGTTAATTGGCATTTTTATCAATCCTTTCATTGTACAATTCACAATTTTTACGAGAGTTTATTTTATTGCCTGTCTATTAGGCGTGCTAATACCCGGTATTCTTTTCGCAATCAGATCAATTAAATCTGATAAGCCAGAAATAAATCTACAGGGAAAATTGCTATTAATCGCTTTTATTTCATTCACAATTGGTGCCCTTTTAACCTCTTCAATACCTCAGATGACTATTAAAGTAATTGCGAGATTAATTTTAGTAACTAGCTCACTTGAATTTTATATGGGCTATTTACTGCCAAATTGGGTAAAAAAAATTTTACTTAAAAACGATAATTAAATCTTCCTTTTTTTTAATTTTTAAATCCATGAATTATTCCTTTCAATTTATAATATTTTATAACTAAGAGTCTAAAATCAATGAGGATAATTCTTAGTTTAGGTTGTTCATTACTTTTAACGGATTTTTGAATAAAAAATAAAATGATATTTAGTTAGTCTAAATCGACTTCTATATTACATTCATTACATTTCTTTACTCCTCGAAACAATGGATTTCCACAATTAGGACATAGATATCTTTTTTCCTCTGATTCTACGAATTTTTCAGTTCCGATCTCTCGCCAAGTTGGAATCGTGCGCATCATAACCTTTTTCGCCCTCTCCACGGGGAAATTTTCAATAAATCTGCAAGGCCACTCTTCACATTGATAGCAACCTTCTATATCTTTCTTTTGGCTACATTTTTTGATAGGACAACTTTTACAAACTGGGAATATTATTCCATCTGATAAACATCCTGTACACGAAATATCCTCAACAGATTTAGCAAAAGCCTTATAAACTGGTAATAAAGCCTTTTTGAACTTTATATTATTGTCTCTATGTGCGATATAGATGGAGCAAACTCCACAATATAGCCCACAAGGTGCGAGTAATTCCTTTTTCAATTCTGACATTTTTTTTCTTGTCTTATAATTTTGTTGATTTTATAAAATATCAATGCATTTAAAGAGGATATTCTGTAACCATATTTAAAAATCACGAGTTTACTACACTTTTTTGTGGTAATTAATCAAGATTTAAACTAAAACATTTAAAACTACACAAAACTATATTAAATACAATACGATAATATGGTTAAGGATAATACTATATATAAAAAATTATTAAAGCGAAAATATGTCCCGAGATATAGCATTCCAAATAAATGATCTAAAAAAAGAAATCAAATCAATGAATAAGCAATTATTTAACTTACAAGATCTTGTTTTAAAAATCAAATTCCAATTAGATTTAACTAAAAATGACGAAAACGAAAAAAAATTCCTAATTGAAATGACTTCTATGGTAGATAATGGGCTTAGAACATTTCTGCTCAATCGACCAAAAGATTGTGCGGTAAAAAATTGGTGCACTAGCCTAGTTGAAGGAGGGGTTCTGAAAATCATTCATAAATACATTAATAAAGGCCCGATTTCAGCGAGTAGACTTATAAACCATTATTTGAAATTAACATATAATCCTAAAAATTGTGTAAATGAAGAATGTTTACAGAATGCGTCAAACATATTTAACTCCCTCAAACATTTACTAAATTTAGCAAGAATTGATGAGGAGGAAAAACAGTTAAGTTTAAAAGCATCTACTAAAGACTTATTCCTTTTGAAGGATTTAAAAAAAGGGAGCGAGTTAGTTTCACCATTGTCTAACGATAAACGTATAAAGATTCTAACTGAATTATGTAAGGGGAAGCAGTTTTACAATCAATTGGAAGAATGCGTTGGTATCAGAGGTGGTCCATTTTATTTTCATCTTAAGAAACTCATTGAATCGGGTTATGTGAAGCAAATTAGTGAAAAAGGGCCCTATAATATCACTCCAACGGGATTAAAAGCAATTAAATTATTGGTGGAATTAACAGCGGCATGTGAATGAATTGTCTTTCACATTTAATTGATTTATCAAATTTAAAATAATTAAAAAAACAAAAAGAATCAGTTATTTTAAAGTAGATTTTTCTCTTTTTTCCGAATGTAATTTCTCGAGTTGGATATTAATCTCATCATATTTTTCCTTCGTGATTGGAAATTTGATCGCTGCAAAAATTCCTATTAATAGTGCTATTGTCGGAAATAAAAACATTAATAACCTCAGACCGAATATTGTCTCTTCTGTCGCTCCCCTTGGATCGAATACTGCCCATCCAACGCTATTGAAAACAAGACTTATGGAAAGGATCATAAATATCGAAGCGTATCTCAATATAAATGTACTAATTCCATAAAATCCACCAGCGCGTCTAACACCTGAAACTAATTCGTCTTCGTCCATGACCGTTGCAATAAGAATATCTAAATAAAGTAGGGAACCAGCAAGCCCTAAACCAAGAAAAATGGCTGCAATAAATCCTTGAATAAAATTTGAGATAAACATATAGGGGATCAATGCAAGAATGAATACGAATTGAGAAATTATAATGCCTTTTCTCACTCCATATTTTATCGCAACTGCTCTCCAAATAAACATAAAAAATACCGCAGATATAAAAGTAAGACCTAAGAGTAATCCTATAAGAATTGATTGACCTTCGCCTATTCCTAATACGAAACTTCCGTAAAGCGGAAAGATAGTTGGAAGCATAGAATAAACGTACCAGTTAACGAAGTGAATGACAACGTACCAGCGGAAAGATTTTTTACTCAAAGACATCTTTAAAGACTTAAAAAATGGCGGAGCAGTTTTATAGTCTTCCGAGAATTCTCTTGGGATTCTCACTCCGAATTTAAGAAAGACTAAGCCAAACATGAAGATCAAAATAGCTGCAAATATTCCGGCGTTTCGATAGTTAACAAAATACTTGGGATTATCCAATTGAGGGATAAAGAAAGTTGGCATTATGAATGCAGCAATTAGTGCTATTATTGTAAAAATTTGCCGAATATTATTTGCTTTTGCTCTTTCTTTTAAATTTTTAAACAGTTCTGGGAACATACTCGCTTGGCCCATAGAATAGGAAGTGTAGATAGTATCAAATAGTATAATTATAACGATAAAATAAATAAAAGTCGCTATTTCAGCCTCTATTGGTGGGGTCCAAAGGAGAACCGTAATTATACAATAGGGGATAAACCCAATCAGTACAAATGGCAACCTTCTTCCCCAACGCGTATTTGTTCGATCTGAGATTGTACCAATTAAAGGATCGTTAATAGCGTTCCATATTGACCAAATTACGAATCCAAGCGTAATCAGATTAATATTCAAACCTACTACGGCGTAATAGAAGGTGAATATTAAAAAAACAAACATTTGATAGCCAATTACATCTGATAATTGACCGAAGCTGTAGAAGACGGCAAATTTGGTGGAATATCCATTTTTATTTTGCTTTTGTTTTAAACTCATGAATTTTCATGTAAATTATTTGAAATTATATTGATTAATAGTTAGCTCCTAACTTATAAAAATAGTTTTTCTATCTCCTTTAATTAAAATCTATTATATAAAATCACTAGGGCAATAAAATGAATAATTCAGTAATTCTTTCCTATCTTTATTTTAAAAATATGGAGATTACTATTATTCTATATAAAATAATCAATTAAATCATTTCTCTCATGAGTAAAGTAGGAATAGCAACCCTCCCTTTACATGGTTCTAAAGCGCCATATTGGCTTCTCAAAAGAATGGTAAAACTGGGAAAGCCTATTTTTGATATTTTATATGATATGGAGGGTGCTGACGGAATCATTAGAAGATTATCCAACACATACTGGTTTCAAGGACTAGCATGTATTTTGGGGTTTGATTGGCACAGTAGTGGTTGCACCACAGTATTAGGTGGAGTATTGAAACAGATTATAACTGCTGACGGCCATGGTTTAATTATTGCGGGAGGAAAAGGTAAAAATTCTAACAGAGTAAAGAATCATCTCACTCAACAAGCTAAAGAACTCGATTATTGCGAGGATGATGTAAAAAGATTAAATGAAACAAGCAGATTGGTCGCTAAGATCGATAACGCTGCGATTCAAGATGGTTTTAATTTGTACCATCATCTCATGATCGTGTCGGAAAATCATTGGGGGATTATTCAGCAAGGACTTGACAAAAAAATTAATAAAGCTCGGCGTTATCACTGGATATCAGAAAATTTGAGTGATTTTTTAAATGATCCTCATAGCGACATAAGTAGTGAATTGTTTCGAAAACATACTCTCAATATGGCAACTAATAAGAGCAAAGAATGCAGGAAAGTCTCCTTAGACCTAATTGCTGAAGGACCTAATCGCTTAAAAAGATATTTAAATAAAATTAAAGATCGGAATCAATTGAGCATATATGATTTTGCTGATTCTAAAAAAGCAATCAAATTAGAAAAGATACCTCATTTAAATATGCCCATTCCTTTTACCTTAAAATGGGAATGTATCGAAATGGCTAAAGATCTCGCTAATAAGGATTATATTGACCTCTTATTGACTCGCGGATTAGGTCCCGGGATGATTCGAGCATTAGCTTTAATCTCAGAATTTATATGGGGTGTTCCAGCAAGCTGGAAAGACCCTGCGAAATATAGCTTTGCAGTAGGTGGAAAAGATGGGATTCCTTACCCTGTCAATTTACAAAGAATGGAAAAATGTGTTTATTTATTACGAGATGCCATAGATCAAGCAAGAATTAACAAAAATGAAAAGTTAAATGCATTGAAGAGACTACATAACTTTAAGAGAAGAAAATCGCTTTTATAAAAAACCAATTAGTGAATCGTTTTATTCTCTTTTAAGGATTTTTTCTGCTGATACATCATACTTAAAGCTTTAACGGCGTGATTTAAATGTGTTATTACCGGTATCACACCCTCTCCTACATGTGCTGCTTTTTGAACATAATCAAAAATCCATCTAGAACCGAAACTAATAAAAACACAAGGTTTTTGATATTTCTCAACAAGCTTTTTCATTTGTCGAAAATGAGGTGTTACAGATAAATTGAACCGTTTCAAGGGTCACTTTGGAACGGAAAAAATATACAAAACCGAATCTACATTCTTGTCTTTAAAAATGGCTTTTAATGAAGGATTAAATGATTGAAATAAAGAAGGTCCGAGATCGATGGTTCCTTTAATTGAGACTCATCCAGGTATAACTGATTTAATTTTTTGAACTGTATTCTGGGATAGTTGAGGTACTTTCAATTTATGAACTTGGATTTGATCGCATGTTAAAATCCCAAGACTCCCAGAACCAGTAATCACGGCTACATTTTTCCCACCTGGTAAAGGTTGAGTTGAAAAGATGTGAGCAATATTAATCATCTCGTAAAAATCATCAATTCGGTATACTCCCGGAGAATAATTAATGACAGCTTCGTATATTTTATCGTCTCCAGCAATCGATCCTGTGTGACTTGGGACGGCATTCCTATCGCTCTTAGTCTTTCCACTTTTTAGAATTAACACTGATTTATTTATGTTTTTTAAGATTTCAATTAATTCTTTTCCTCTCTTCGTGCCTTCCAAGTAAATCGTAATTATATTTGTCTCTGAATCCGATTTAAAGTATTTTATCATGTCTATCTCGTCGACATCTATTTTATTCCCAAGTTTTACGGCTTTTGAAAATCCTATATATTGAATTGACGCCCAATCTATGAAAATATTTCTTATTACGCCACTCTGGGCGATTGTTGCTGTCTTTCCAACGGGTTGAGTTGAATTATCCATTTCCAAATCACCGCTGGAAAATCCGTTATTGAAATTAGTGACTCCCATACAATTGGGACCTATAATTCTTATGTTAGCATCCTGAGCAATTTCCACTATTTGTTTTTGCATTTCAATGTACTTCTTAAATCCTGTTTCTACAAAACCTGCAGATTCGATTATAATTCCTTTTACTCCTTATTTAACGCAATCCTCAACTGCATTAAGAACATAATCGTTCGCAATAAGAATTATTGCTAATTCGATATCTTCAGAAATATCGTTGATATTTTTATAGGCTTTGAAGCCTAAAACTTTCTCTTTTTTAATATGGACTGGAAAAGTCTTGAATTTCTTAGAATTTAACAAATATTTGGTAGTGAGGTGTCCAAATCTAACAGAATCAGAGGCTCCAATAATCGCAATTGACTTCGGTTCAAAAAAAAACCTTAAATCTGCCATAGACACTTTGGAATATATCGTAATAGAAATGAAATTTCCTAAAATACATATATGTTATATTTCTTCACTTGTAATAGCAATTTTAAGTCAAAAAATTTAGGTTAGAGAGTAAGTATACAAATCTATATTTAATAAGCGCAATGCTTTAATTAATTACAACCAGATAAAACATATCTATGGGAAAATGGAAAAAAATAAATAATTCAGAAATATTCCAAGGAAAATTAAAGAAAAAATCCTATTTTGAGGGATGGTATTTCAAACTAGTTGACGAAACTGAACGTAACATTATTGCAATAATTCCTGGTATTGCATTGGATAAAAAAAAGAACACTTCTCATAGTTTTATCCAGTTTTTTGATGGAATTAGCGGAAAAGCAAATTACTTTAAATATGCGATTGAGGATTTTAAAGCGGAAGAAACCTTCTTTAAAATCAAGATCGCTAATAGTGAATTTTCCGAGAACTCAATAGTTTTAGATATAAATCAATTCGACCAAAAAATTACAGGAGAATTAAGATTAAGGAATTTGATTCCATGGCCTAAAAAGTTCTTAAATCCCGGAATCATGGGATTTTTTACATATTTACCTTTCCTGCAAACCTATCATGGACTCGTGAGCATGAATCACGATATTTCTGGTTATCTTAGAATAGGAGATAAAAAAATTACATATGATAAAGGGAGCAAAGGATACACTGAAAAAGATTGGGGCTCATCTTTTCCTAGCTCGTGGATATGGATGCAATCAAACCATTTTTCCGAATATCAAATGTCTTTCATGCTCTCAATCGCAACTATTCCAATGATGGGAAATAAGTTTACTGGATTTTTAGCTGCAATTTGGAGAAAAGGCAAATTCTACAATTTTGCTACTTATACAAGGGCAAGAATACGATTAATAAAAATAAGGGAAAAAAGCGCACATATTATTATCGAAGATAAGAAATTTCGTCTTATCGTTAATGCCTACCAAGATAAAGCAACTGATTTGAAAGCCCCATCAATGGGTATAATGCTGGGACATTGTATAGAAAGCATGACATCAAGAATAAGTCTAAAACTGCAAGATAGAACGACAAACAAAATTATCTTCAACGATGTCGGTAAAAATGCGGGTTTAGAAATCATGGATAACGATGAATTAGAAATCTAATAGATTAAGTATTAAGAACTATTTTAATCAATCATGAACGATATGACACATCGAGTATTAATAGATACGGATCCTGGTTTAGGAAAGCGTTCTGCCGATGTAGATGATGGTTTAGCTCTTTTTTTTATGTTTAATCACCCAGACGCATTTGAAATTAAAGGTATAACAACAGTCTTTGGTAATACAAAAGTAAAAACGGGATTTCGGTTGCTTAAAAAATATTTAGACCTTGTCGGACGCGAAGACACTCCTCATTATTTAGGAGCAAGTTCATCAGAAGATCTTGGAACTACCACTCTTGCGTCGGAATTTTTGATTAATAGGGTGAAAGAACACCCAAAAGATTTAACACTTATTGCTTTAGGGCCTCTAACAAATGTGGCTACTGCTTATCAATTATATCCCGAAATCTTGGACGATATAAAAGAGCTCGTCGTTATGGGAGGGGTTTTAAACCCTATTAATCCTTTTAGTGAAAGAGAAGACGAAATTGGTAGACAATTTTTCGAGAATGCTGAATTTAACTTTATGAGCGATCCTAAGGCTACACAAATTATCATTGAAGCTGAAACTTCAACACCACGCAAAATTTTTGGTCTCGATATTTGCTGTAAAGCGGTTTTTAAAAAAGCTCATCTTCAAAAAATAGAATCTATTGATAGACCGATTCCCCAGTATATCACTAAAAATGTTGTCCACTGGTTGAAAATTTGGGAATTCAGCGATAAAAAAGGTTTCTTTCCCTTCGATACATTTGTTCCAATATATTTACTCCATCCAAACCTTTTTGAATTCGCATCATACCAGTTGCGTGTTGACCTCGAAACTTATCCGGGTAAGATTGAAATTATCGATGAAAATCCACAAAATGAGAATTCAGTTGATTATAGTGTTGATTTTGCTATAAATAATGGAGAAGAACAATTTTTAAAGATATTGATTACTGGATTAATACAATAAAATCACCTTAACATACAATGTGAATTTATCTAAAATGTAAAACCTCATTTAATGAGGAAATTGGGACTTTTAAAGCATAAATTTATAACAAGTCTATTTTTAAATTATTATACCAATGTCACTTCAAAATGATTATTTTTCGAAAGACAATTTAAGATATAAAGAGGATAAAAACATTTGCTGCGATTCTCCTAAAATCTCTGATGTTGAGGGCTTTCATACTTGTCTTAATTGCGGTTTTATTCACGAGAGAGTTTTGGATTTTTCGCCAAAAAGAATGTATACAAAGGAGGACGTAATTAAGAATAAGACTAACGAAAGAGTATATCTACCGATAGGTCCTCGTACAGTCATAAGGGGAAATCGAGATTGTAGGGGTTCACTTTTAAATGCTAAAAATAAACATATGTTTCGGAGGCTTTCTAAAATCCAACGTTCTTTAACAAACAGTTACGAGAGGAACTTATGGATTGCATTACCTAATCTGCAAAGATTGCAGAAATTATTGAAACTTCCTAACCATGTCGCCGAGGATTCTCTGAGAATCTATACTCGAACCGTCAAGAAACACCTAACAATGGGCCGAAGCATAGAAAACCTATTAGCTGCCTCAATATACGCCGCTTTAAAAATCCACGCAATTCCATTAACTCTTGACGAACTAGCAGACGCAACCCAGATACCTCAAGAGAAGATTATAAAAAATTATAAATTAATACACTTCCAAATACTTCCTACCATGAATTTAAAGGTTAAACATCTTACTGCCATAGACTATATTGATAAATTTATTGATCAGTTGAAATTATCTATGAAAGTGCGAAATGACGCAATCAAAATTATTACCGGAGCAAAGAAAAACGGTTTTAATCCAGGAGGAAAAGACCCTAAAGGAATTATTTCAGCTGCGATTTATTTAAGCTCTAAAATAAATACCGAGCCGAGAACTCAAAAAGAAATAACAGATATTACCAATGTTACTCAAGTTACGCTCAGAGGAAGGGTAAAGGAATTAAATAAATACACCGCTTTAAATTAAGTTTTCTTAAATGATTGTATCGATAATTAATACAGTTTTGATATTATCTCTGTTATCATCGTAAGTTTTTAACGCTTTATCAATTTCGCTGAGATGATATTCAGCCGTAAGCAACTTTTTTACACTAATCTTATTTTTTTTCAACCCTTCAATTGCTTTTTCAAAAGGTCCACAACGACTAGTATATAGCGAAATTTCCCGAACTACCATATCTGTTAAATTTATTGATGTGGGTATCCCATGTGTGCTCTTAATATGTATTTTACCTCTCGTTCTACAAGAGTTTATTATATCGTTAAGTGTGTCGGGATTTCCAGATGTATCGATAATGATATCAGCACCTATTCCTTTTGTAAAATCCTTAATTCTTTTTGGAATATATTCTGTTTTTATTCTATTTATTGTATATTCCGCGCCAAAGTTTCTTGCTAGCGCCAATTTTTTCTCAGAACCGTCAACGGCAATAATCTTTAATCCTTTCAAGTGAGCTACTTGAGTCAATAAAAGCCCTAATTTTCCAAGCCCGAAAATCGCAGCAATTTTATCATCTTTTTCTAATGGCATTAGTTCAAAGGTTTGATATGCTGCTGCTAAAGGTTCAATAAATGTTGCTTCCCTATAGCTTATGGAATCTGGAATTTCATGCAACAGATATGATTCTACAGCGATATATTCTGCAAAACCTCCATCAACATCAATACCTAAAGCTTTTCTAGATGTACATTGAGTATAGATTTGCCTTTGGCAAAAATAACAATCGAAGTCTATATTGGTGTTAATTTCACAGGTCACTCTCTTATTTATCCACTTCGGATTGACCTCTTTTCCAATTTTTACGACTTCACCCACTATTTCGTGCCCTAAAATTAATGGCGTAGGTGTTTTGAGATGCCCTTTTGCTATCGCAAGATCAGTTCCACAAATTCCTGCTGCTTTAACTTTAATTAGCACTTCAGTTTTATTTATTTCTGGCATCGGTAATTCTTGAAGGGATACTTTTTTGCCATCATATACCGCAGCTTTCATTTCTCTATCACATTTGAAATATTAATAAGATATATTGTTATAGCAAGTAATAAATTTAGATTATAATAGTAAATTATAATAATTTTTAAAATATAAAAGAATGAATAATAAGAATTAGGAACATATCTAATATAGAGAGATAAGATAAGGTGTTAATATGACAATCAAAGATGGAGATGTAATCAAAGTTGATTATATAGGAAAGCTCAAAGATGGGACTCCAGTTGATAGTAGCGAGAAACGGTGTAATGGACCAGTTAAATTTCAAATAGGTGCGGGCCAAATGTTTCGGGACTTCGAAAAATCCCTCATAGGGAAAGAGGTTGGGGACAAAGTTGTTATTAGACTAGAACCGAACCAAGCTTATGGCGAAAGAGATCCTTTACTCGTTCAGAAAGTCCCGCATTCTAAATTTCCAAAAGATATCGATCCGCAACCTGGAATGAGATTAAAGCTCAAAGATCCTAACCAAAATTTTTCTGAAATTTGGATTTCAGAAGTAACAGAGGATTATGTGATGCTTGATATGAACCATCCTCATGCAGGAAAAGAGATAACTTACGAAATAGAAGTGATCGAAACTGATTGTGAGCCCGATCTTATTCAACCTATTTTTAGTTGTGGAGCTCAATGCGGTTGCGATCTTGATCACGATCACGATCACGAAAAGGATTTCCACTAAATATTTCTATACATCTATACTACTTTTATTAATTTAATTTTTCTTATTATTATTCATATTATCACATTAGATTATTATAACATTTTTATTCTAATACAGATTAATCCCTATACTAAATTCCAAAAAATAAAATATTAAAAATCAATCAAAGCTGTTTTTTATGTCAAATAAATGGTATGTAAACGAGGATAAAGCGTGGTTTCAGAAATGGTGGCCGGAAGAGGTTCCCAAGAATGTTGAATTTGAAGAAATCACAGCGGGAGATTTTTTTGAAAGGCAAAAAGCAAAATATTTAGACGACGATATGATGTGGTTTTTAGAAACATGGATGACATACAAAGAAGCAGGAGAAAGGATTGACGCTTTTGCAACAGCATTACACAACCTTGGATTAAAACATGGGGATTGCGTGGCACTCCTGTTGCCTAATAGTTTTCAATATGTCATAAGTTACTATGCTTGCTTAAAATTGGGTGTAATTGTAACGGGAATAAATCCAACTTACAAACCTCTTGAAGTACTACATCATATAGAATTAACAAAAGCAAAAACATTGATAACTTTAGACGCCCTCTGGGAACCCTTAGTTAAACCGATTATTGAAAAAACTGAACTCGAAAAAGTTATTTACACAAATATTGCCGATTTGGCCTCAGGGATTCCAGGAGTTTTAAAATTTATTGGAAAATTAATAGGTAAAATACCTAAGGGAAAAGTGGATTTTTCTCCTTCCTATAAATTTACCAACTTACTCGAAACTAAACCAAATTTACCTAAGGTTAATATTAATCCCATCGAAGACACCGCAACGTATATTATGACTGGTGGAACTACGGGAGTACCGAAGGCAACAATATTGACTCATTTCAACATAGTGTCAAACGCAGTTCAATGCGTCAATTGGTTGGGAGGAGAGTCGCCAGGTCTTGGAGATGTCGGAGTATTACCATTATTTCATTCTTTTGGTATGACCGCAGTTATGAATGTTTGCATTGGGTTAGGCGGATGGATGATGCTTTTTCCACGACCACCAGAGACTGAAGATTTGGTTAAACACATGGTAAAGTTAGCGAAACCCGCGGGGCTCGCCTATGTAGGAGCAGAGATTCTTTTTAAAAGACTTGCTGAATTTCCAGATCTGAACGATTACGACTTAATGGGTAAAATTAAGAAATGCATATCCGGAGCTGGACCTCTCCATGCTCCAGTTCAAGAAGCATTTCAAAAAAACACTGGAGGAGTTATCGTGGAAGGATATGGTCTTTCTGAAGCAAGTCCAGTAGTAAGTTCGGGGAGCCTTTTTGAGCAGAGTCCTTTAGAGAATATAGGAATGCCGATTCCTGGGACAGACTGGGCAATTTTTGATGCTGAAGCTGAAACTCTGGAAGGAGGCTCAATAGCCGAAGGATTGCCTGGATCGAAATATGGTGAAGAGAATACAGGGGAAATTTGTGTCCACGGACCTCAGGTAATGAAAGGATATTTAGATAAGCCCGAAGAGACTGCTTCAACTTTACAGTCTTGGGACGGAAAGATTTGGTTAAGAACCGGCGATATAGGGTATATGCGGGAAGACGGTTTAGTAGTTATACGAGACCGTAAGAAGCAACTCATTAAGGTAGCGGGTCACTCGGTCTTTCCAAAAGAAGTAGAGTCTTTTCTTATGAAACATGAAGCTGTTTCAGAGGCAGCTGTTGCTGGATTACCCGATCCTGAGGGTAAAGTAGGCGAGATTATAAAAGCTTGGGTTGCTTTAGCACCTGAATATGAAGGAAAGATCAACGCAGAAGAATTAAAGTCTTGGATGGAGAAAAATCTCACAAAATGGAAATGCCCTACTTTAATCGAGTTTATTCCAGAGGTTCCAAAAAATATTCTAGGAAAAGTGCAGCGTCGGGCTTTACAAGAAGCTGATCCTCTTTATAAGGAAAAATAATAATTTTCAAAACTCGATTTGCAAAAATACCCGATTTTCTACAAAATCTGACAAAATAAAAAATTTTAAAAAAAAATTTATTTTTATATTTTATCTATTCATTTTTTTTGACTTTTACGCTTTTTTGGAAACCAAGGAAAGAATGAGCTTGTTCTGCGCTTGTAATCTGCGTACGCGTCGTCCCCTTCGAATCGTTTATTCAAGAGTTTTACTCCGGAGACTTTAATAATTTGCACTGTGATATAAATCGGTGAAAAAATCATAATGAAGCCCCAAGGAACACCGATAGCAATTATATATATACTCCACCACATCGTTACTTCACCAAAATAGTTCGGATGCTGAGTATATTTCCATAACCCTTTGTCCATTACTTCCTTTGTTCGATTTGGATTATTTAAGAATCGATATAATTGATAGTCACCGACAGATTCAAAATAAAAACCAAAAATCCAGAGAAGTCCTCCCAGTACTAGCGTAATAAAGCCTATACTTAAAAATCCTTCTAACGGTTGTGCAGGACTTACATTAATCCACAATACTGGAAATACTACAATAAATATTACTAATCCTTGAAATAAATAAATTTTTGTTAAGCTTTTAAAAAACACATTTTTTCCCGCTTCCTTCCATCTCTCTCTCATATTGGCGTAGCGTTTGTCTTCGGGCTTTCCGCGGTTTCGGATAAATACGTAAATGGCGAGTCTTACGGCCCATAAAAATACTAAAGATGTCACTATTATCTTTCGGATTGATAGTACTCCAGATTCTAAATATGAGAGCACAAAACTGACGATTGCAACGACAAAGTACCCTGGACCATAAAAGATATCCATTATACCGTTATTTTTTTTTATCGTACCTACAATACAAGCTATTAGAACATAAATAAATAATACAATAGCAGAATATAACATAATCATCCACATAGGATCACCTAAAAAAATTAGCAATTAAAAAAATAAAATTTCTATGGTAATATTTTATAAATTTATTAATCTAACATTCGGTTATACTATATCTTTTTTGTCCTCATCGATGTTGATCTCGTGAGTCTCCTCGTACTTTTGCTCATCGTCTACGTTTTTTCTCACAATAATATCTCTTCTTGATTCTGCATATTTATTAGGTTTTAATTTTATCACAGGTATTCCGAAATAAATCCAGCCTCTATCCAACTCTTGATTAAATCCCGTGCTCGAAAGCGCACCTATAACCGAATCTTTCCCTACTACAGTACCCGGTGAGATTGTTGACACGCCCCCAATCACGCTGTAATCATCAAAAAACAGTCTCTTTATTATTAAATATTTTCCAACTACCATAGAACTCATCACTACAGCACCTTGACCAATCGTAACCTTTCTTCCGAATTTTATAAATTCCATATCAACCCACGCATCGTATAAGTGGCTTGAAAAATCAATCTGCACCCCAAACCATCGAAAGGCTAAGGTGTCAATCCACGGTAGGGGACAATTGTTCATTAACCAGATTATCATTTTTTTTAACTCGGTTCGAAGGCACCAGAATTCAAAGTCCTTATCGCCTTTTTCTGCCTTGAAAATACCTTCTTTAGGTTTATGAATCAGGTTAATTAAGGTAAGAATTAATTTTGAAAAAATCGCACACGCAAAGATGAAGATAAAGTAAGAAAATAAGAACATAAAGGGTAAAAGAAGCATTGCGATTATCCAATTATTTATGTGAAAGTAATATCCCCACCAACATAAACCAACAAATATTCCGCTAAACCAGAAAATTGGAACATATATCGCTAAAAATTTTATACTTACTCTACTAATTGAACTACTTGTGGTAAAATCAAGCGTGAATTCCTCCAATTCTTTTTTTAACTTTTCGTCCGAAGGAATAACTTGTTGTTCAGAAATATCTTGAAATTCTTCACTCATTTTGGGCTCGCCTCCTCATTATTTGTTTTTACTTTCTTTCTTTCTTTCTTGTAATTGGAGTTCTCTCAATCTTTCTTCGGATTTAAGCTCGTTTTCACTGATTTTTAAATATTTCATCGTCTTTTTAGTAAAGGCTTTTCTTAGTGGTACACCAAAATAAAAATTATTGCCTTTAAGAGTACTATATTTGGTTGCTCCTGCAAGCGGAAATAGGTAAGAATTGTCTTTAATTTCAACTCCAGGAGCAATACAATTTAACCCCGAAGTGGTAACATTGTTTCCTAATTTAATCTTAAAGTAAGAGATATTGCCAAAGATTCCTTCAACCGAATGAGAACTGAACCCCGAATTAACGCCGACATACGAATTATCTCCAATCTCTACAAACCTATCGGCTCCAAATTGTTCCTCAATAGTCGAACCTTTTCCAATCTTGTTATTTCCCACATAATTATATAACCAATTGATTAACCAAGGGAATGGTCCTTTTATAAAAGCATTTTTGGGATATTTAATCATAAACGAGCGTATATTATAGAAATTGAGCGTCTTGCTATTAATATTCCTTGGAATAATACCATCTTTGGAGGGACTTATGTTTTCGGTAATTTCCCACAACCACTTAGTTAAGACTCCTACGAGAAATAAATGGATGAGATAAACGCCGATTATAACTAACGGCATTGAAATTAACGCAAGTAATGGGTAAAAACTGGTAAATAGAGATGCAAAAGAAGCGTTCTCCAGAAAAAAGGGTAAAAAGAAATACCTAAAGTAAAGAGTTATAATTATTCCAGGAATCAAGAATGAACCTATAAATATAATAAAAAAGGCAAGAATGTACCAATGAAATTGAAGTTCAATTTCTTGTTTTATTACTGATTTTTTTTTTCCGTCTTGACGAGATTCAACTCTTTGAGTTCCCAATAATCATCACTAAAATCTATTAATTATACTTAGTTTTTGTAGTTAAATCAGATTAATATTCAAATTATCTTTATTTAATAAATATATATGATTTTGTTTTAAAATGTATTTTTTATAGCTGCTAAATTTGTCATTCAAATACTAATCTTTCCTAATTTATGTTTATTTTTATATATTGAGATATAAATAGATTCGAATTAAGAAAAAGAACTATAAAAGTGTTTATTCAGAATAGAAATAAGTGGAGAATTTAATGATTATTTTTCATTTAAATGTGATATAGAGTAAATAGTATAGAACTCATTATTGTTGGATTGGTAATATATTAATCAGATGTTAAATGTAAATAAAAATTTAAAGAGTTAGGAAAACATAGTTTAGATCATAGTTAGTATTGAATTACAAAACAAAAAAATAGAGAATATAGTGGAGGCACAAAATGGCTAATAATTCTTTCTCCCTTGCGGACCTTTATCCGAAGTATGTAGTTAATTCAAAAGGTGAGAAAAAGAAATTCGATGAGAATAGTATCGCAAAAGTGTTGAATAAAGAGACTGGTCTTGATATGCATATCGCCGAGAAAGTCGCAGAGGATGTGATACGGAAAATTATTGGTTTAGGGATGAAGGAAATCTCAACAAATTATATAAGGGAACTTGTTTGCGTTGAATTAACTCAAAGAAGTCTAAACAAATATAGAAACTTATTTGCACGGGCAATAAACCTCGAAAATATTAGTTTTAAGTTAGACGAGGCTTTCTTGGGAATGTATAAAGGAAAACAACCAGATTGGGGCCCCTTGGGTTATGTGACCTATAAGAGGACTTACGCAAGAATAATAGAACAAGAGGGTCGAAAAGAAGAATTCTGGGAAACCGTCCGAAGAGTTGTTGAAGGTTGCTATTCAATTCAAAAAGAACATTGTATTAAGTTATCTCTTCCTTGGAGTGATAATAAAGCTCAAAAATCAGCTCAGCGAATGTTTCAAAAAATATGGGAATTTAAGATGACTCCGCCGGGAAGAGGATTATGGATGATGGGAACCGAATTTATTGCTAGACATGGTTCAATGGCTCTAAATAATTGCGGATTTGCTTCCACCGCAGATATTAATCTAAAATATTCTAAAGCGTTTGAATTTGTAATGGACGCATTGATGCTTGGTGTCGGTGTCGGGTTTGACACCTTAGGAGCTGGTAAAATCACCATTAAAAAACCAAAGAAAGGATTTTTTGAATTTCAGATTCCAGACAGCCGGGAAGGATGGGTTGAGGCTTTAAAATTAGTGTTGGAAGCATATTTTCTCGGGAAAGAGATACCTAAATTTGATTTTTCTGAAATTCGACCCGCCGGCGAACCTATAAGAGGTTTTGGAGGTATAGCATCTGGTCCTGAACCGTTAAAAGAAATGCTAGAGGATGTTAAAAAATTATTAGAAAACAGAATAGGCCAAAAGATAACTTCGCTTGATATTGTTGACATAATGAACTATGTTGGGAGATGTGTCGTAGCTGGGAATGTAAGGCGAAGTGCTGAAATCGCATTGGGGGATCCTACTGATTTAGAATTCGTACTATGTAAACAAGATAAAGAAAAACTTTATTCGCACCGTTGGGCGAGTAATAATAGCGTATTTGCGAGAAAAGGTTTAGATTATTCTTTTATTGCTGATCAAATAAAAGTAAATGGTGAACCGGGAGTCTTTTGGTTAGAAAATGCAAGAGCTTTTTCGCGCATGAGCGATAACCCTGATTATAAAGACAAGAAAGCCGCGGGGGTTAATCCTTGTGGGGAACAAACTCTTGAATCTTTTGAGCTTTGTTGCTTGGTAGAAACATTTCCTTCCCGACACGATTCCTACGAGGAATTTGAAGAAACTCTAAAATACGCCTATTTATATGCAAAATCGGTAACATTAGTTAATACTCATTGGAAAGAAACAAACGCAGTAATGTTAAAAAATCGAAGGATGGGAATTTCGCAAACTGGTATAATCGAAGCTTTTAACAAGCATGGAAGGACAAACATGCTCGAATGGTCCAATAGAGGTTATATGTACTTACGAAATTTAGACGAAAAATATTCTGATTGGTTATGTATTCCCAAGTCAATTAAACTTACGACGGTTAAACCCAGCGGAACAGTTAGCTTACTCCCGGGAGTTCCTCCAGGAATTCATTATCCACACTCTAAACACTATATAAGAAGAATACGAGTTTCTAAAAATTCTGATTTGGTTCCGATCGTAAGGGAGGCAGGTTATACCATTGAGCATGATAGTTATTCAGATAATTCATATGTAATTGAGTTCCCTGTACACGAACAATATTTTGATCGTTCAAAAAACGATGTTTCAATCTGGGAACAAGCTGAAAATGCTGCTGCTTATCAAAAATACTGGTCCGATAATCAAGTTTCCATAACTATAACCTTTAGAGCCGACGAGGCAGACCAAATAGAACATGTCTTGGAATGCTACGAGGATAAATTAAAAAGTGTTAGCTTTTTACCTATTAAAGAACATGGATATGAACAAGCACCTTACGAGGAAATAACTGAAGAAAGATACGATGAAATGGTTTCAAAGTTAAAACCTTTAAACTTAAATAAAACCAGCGATCGAGCCATTGGTGAGAAATTCTGTGATTCTGAAAGGTGTGAAATAAGACTATAATCTATTCCATAATAATATTTAAAGTTTTACTTAATCAAACTTCTTTTCGTTCTCTTTTTATCTCTCTATTTAAAAAATTTACTACATCATTAATGAGAATAAAGGCATTGTCTTGATTATGATCAAATAAGTAAAATCTATAACTTTCAGGAATATTTTTATTAAGCTGAATATGACTGCGAAACCCGAGAGGGTTGTTTATTACTATTATCTCTTCTTTTTTCTTAACTTCCTGTATCGCAACCCAGTGATGTTCTTTATTTAAAGCAATACACGGAGTTTTGAAATTATTTCTATAAAGATGATTACTTAAAATGGAAATCTTTGCTTTGAAACCGTCTCTATCTCCTTTAAAGTCCTTTTCTGTAAAGTATAATCCTCCCGTTCCGTCATAAATTTCTTGATTTTGAGGAAAAAAACGACCACCAAATAATTTAAATAAAATTTTTAAATCTATATCTGTTCTCATTTGATACAGATAATTTTTAATGATTTGTCGAGTGACGAGATTGGTTTTAGAAAACGACTCGTCTCCTATATTAAAAAACGTAATAGGAACGTAATATTGAACGATCTCTGGATGTTCTCTGTTTAAATATTCGTTCAATGGATTCTTTCCCAAAGTCTTGAGAAGGATGTAGACCAACGCTACGGACCATCGAAACTCATCTTTATCAAAAGGGTGTAAACCTTCAATTTTTCTATATATGTTCTTAGAATATGTTTAAACGATAAATTGACTTCGGGATTGATAAGCATTAAAAATGTTGATAATCCGCAACAATTTGGAAGTTGGTTGTATAAAGGGAGTGTAATATTTAATACACTTTACAGGTAATTTCTAAAAATAATATATTCAGAAGTAATAAATTTTTTTAATCCCTTAAGAAAAATAATATTCATTCTTCTTTAACTCTTAAAACTACCTTTTATATTGTGAAGATCTCTATTATTTAGCTTGTAAAAAATAGAGAATCAAGAGAGGCTCTTAAAATACTATACATATTCTTATACTTCCATAGATGTTAAAATACAAGAAAATATCAATAAATTTATTTAATCAGATAAACTCTTTTTGAATAAGTCATATTTTTGTAATTGATTTGAAGTAAAAATTATAAAGAATCTAATGAAAATAAAATTATCAACTATTTATAATAAAAAAAGTGAAAGTGAATTTAAATGGCTAAAAAGAAAACAACAACTAAGAAAAAAAAAACTACTAAAAAAACGGAAGCGAAAGAAGCTCCTAAAGAGGAACCACCCAAACCAAAACAAATCATATTCAAGAAAATTAGAGTAAATTTTTGGAGGACCAGATTACACGCAGAAGAGTTAGGAGTGTATCAATCACTTAAATATCAAGCTAAAACACCATACTTTGCCAAAAATTTTGATATTGAAGGTGTTGTTGAGATTGACGACGAAAAAAAATACATAGTGGCTTTCAATAAAGATCAATGGGATGAAGAGAGAAATCGATTAGTCATAAGGTTATTTACAATTATGGAGGAAAAAATGGGTGCTCAGAAGGGGGGAAACTTCAAGGGCGGTGTTGAAATGAGTTTTGCCCACTCAATTGTCCAAAGTTTTGAAATCAGACACCCAGCTCCCGTGTTTTTCGTGCAACTACCCACCAATAGCTTTATGCCTCGTATCGTAAAAGGATATAGATTCATCGGTACTCGATGGAGTTTTCCTTTACTACCTGAAGAAAAGGGCGATAAACTTCAGATGGTTCTATGTAAAGGCAAGATTGGAGTCGGCAGAGATTACGATATTTTAATAGGAAAGAAAAAGGTAGCACGTGTGGATATGCAACGCGTTACGAAGGACGTTGAGATGGAAATCTACGATGAAAACTTGGCAAAAGATAAAACCTTCATAATGACATTAACCTTATTTGGATGTATTTGTTATTTCATGAAAGACGCAGAAAAGGCTGTTAAAGAAATCGTCAAACCCATGGAAGATACCGGAACGGCTGATTTTGACTTATCTAAATACGAGCTTGACTTGTTTAAGAATCCAAGAATGATTCGCCGTTAAATCTTAATATTACTTCAACATTTCTAATTATTTTTTATTTTATATTTTCAAAAGCATTTCAGTTTGTATATCAATTAATTTTCCCTGAAATCAGACTAAGACACGTAAAAAAAGAATAAAAAACAAGAAAAAAATTTTATAGTTTCAAGTCAACTTGTAGTTCTATTTAATGCCGTGATCCTTTTTCCATTTCTGATATCCTTTAGTTTCCCGTCCCCGATACATCGGAATTCTTCCAGTATCATCTCTATATGCTTGTTGAAGTTCTTCTTCTGAAAGTTTTTGTAATTTGTCCTTTTTGATTTCTTCGTCAATTTCTTCTTCCTCTTCAATCTTCTTAATTTGTCTCAATATTAAATAAACTCCATGATTCCAGAGAACAAACATGAAGAAAAAGAACAAGATTACAAGCATTATGTCAATACCAGCTAATAAGATCCAAATTCCTGGATTCTTAATGTTCTCAACCATCCATGTCCATGTGTCAACCCACCATTTAACAAAATCTTGGGTTAATAAGCCGATAATTAACGCAATTACAGTGACATAAACACCCAGCAAAGTTACACCCATCAGCCATCTTAATAAGGTATGATCTTCGTATTTCTCTGCTACTACTCTATTCTTATACAAAACACGACACATTCTTAGACTACCGCCTCTAAATAGAGCATAAAACAAGACAATCAATATAAGATGGGCGGTTATGATCCCCCCAACAATTGCTATTTGATATCCCAAATCGAGTTCTAAGTATAATCTCCAAATCTCGGGATCTATAGCGGCTATTATAGTTACCCATATTCCAAGAGCAATCACAGTCGAGGCAATGACAAACGCATAATAAAACAACCGAGCAATCCTAACATCCCATGTTGTGAATGGATCAAAAGGATCGTAGCCCCGAGAAGGAGCAGAACGTGCTTTTCTCGCCATTTATAGTTTCCTCATTCTTCTACTTAAAATTTATATTAATGGTAATTAGAAATTTCTATATTTTATATTTTATTTACCCTTTTATTTGAATCTATTTTTCCCCATTATTTCTTCCTTGATAAGATTCTCTAAAATTTTGTAGTTCTCGAGCTTTGCCTACAATTTAGCATGGCAATATCTACATCTTTCCGATTTGTCGTCAATGAACGCACCACAATAAGGACAAATTATTGTCTCTTTTTCTTGTTCTTCTTTTGGAGGCGTTTCTTTAACTATTTTTTGTGGCTTTGGGGAGGTTTTTTTACCCGATGCTTTTGCAATAATTTGTTCCTTTTTTGTTAAGTATTCTATTTCTTTTGGCTTTTCAAATGCATTTTCAGAGAATATTAATTTAGACTCACATGTAGGACAATAACGTTTTTTTCTCACGTATTTGTTATAGATTAAGAAAGCTATTAACCCGATACCTAATGTTGCAAGTGCTATAATTATCCAAATGGTTTTTTCCAGACTATCCATCGATTTTTTCACAGGATAATTGATTTCTTTTTCGCAATACTCGCAATATGCATATTTTATTTTTGGCATGTTACATCAAAAATTGAAATATTTGATATGTTTTGTAAAAAAACACTAGAAAATTTTTTTTACTTATATTATTATTAACGCTATCCTTCAAATAAATAATTTCTTTCAAATACGTGCTATTGAAGCAAAATTCGTTTTATATCGAAACCTATGGTTGTACTGCTAATAAAGCAGATTCATATATTATCTCAACGATTTTAAAAAAATCTGGTTTCGTTCAAGCGCCTCTTGATTCGGCTCAATTTATTATCGTTAATACATGCGCTGTGAAGGAACAGACTGAAAATAAAATCAACGCTCGATTGGGACAAATAAACAGTTTATACGGAAAAGATAAAAACAAACATATTATCGTTGCGGGATGTCTACCACATATAGCGCCGGATTATTTAAAACGGATAAAAAAAATAATTCCAAATTTTTCAGCTATAATTGATGTTAAGAGCATACATATAATAGACGATGTTATTAGCAAAATTAGAAAGGGAGAATCGAATATTATTTCATTGTCGGATAATCGCCTTGATAAAGCTAAGTATCTGATTGATTATCCGAAAGGGAAAATTACGGGAATAGTTCCAATCTCGGAAGGCTGTTTAGGGGCATGTTCCTATTGTTGCGTTAAAAACGCTAGAGGTAAATTGAATTGCTACTCTCCGCAAAATATATTAAAAAATGTGCGTTGGCAGTTAAAACGTGGAATCAAGCAAATTTATTTGACGTCGCAAGATTGTAGCATATATCAGTTTAGAAACACAAATCTCGCAGATTTAGTCGAAAGAATAACTTCGATTGAATCTTTATTTTATTTAAGATTAGGTATGTTAAATCCTCTGTTCTTAAAAAATAGTTTAGATCAATTAATTCGAATTTTAAGCTCTAAAAAAGTATATCAATTCCTTCATATTCCCATTCAATCAGGAAGCGATATGATACTAAAAAAAATGAAAAGACCTTATCGGATATCAGATATTATTGAGCCAATAGATAAACTTAAAAGAAAATATCCAAATCTAACTCTATCAACAGATATTATTTGCGGTTTTCCAACTGAATCCGAATATGATTTTTCTAAAACAATTAATTTAATGAAATGGTTAAGACCCAATATATTAAATATTTCAAAATTTACTACTCGCCCAAACACAGCAGCAAAAAGAATGAATCAATTAGATAACCGGATAATTAAAGATCGCGCGGCTAGACTTTCAAAAGTTTATCGAAAATTATTAAAAGGCTCAAACCAGAAATGGATAGGATGGAAGGGAGATATTTTAATTCTTCACAGAACAAACAAAAAGAATCAAGTGTTTGGAAGAAATTTTGCTTATAAAAATGTCTTTGTTGACGATTATGATGATAAAATGGGAAAATCTATTGAAGTGGAGGTTATTAAAGTTAAGGGCTATAATCTTTTTGCCAAGCTTCTTCAACAAAATATATAAAAGACATAAGATAAATAATATTATTTCCAAATTATATAGTAAAAGATATTGAGTGTGAATAATAAATGTCTTATAGTCCACCGAAAAAAGCAACAGTAATAATGTCTTTAATTATTTTACTAATCGGTATCCTTTTAGGGATATTAGGATTTTTTGATGTTATTCCAAGAATTAATGGAAACAATTACAACGAATATTTTGTTATCGCGGGCTTCATCTTAAGCTTTCTCGCATGGCTGATAATGTATCTTGGAGTAAGAATTAGAGGATTCTAGTTATTTTACGATTCGTTATTCTATTTTTTTTTTTATTTTATGCTTATTAGGTTTAGAACCATCCTGATTAAGGTTTAAAAGTAATATTCAAAGTTTAAGAAAAATAAGAAATTACGTTGGTTTTTACCCGCACAAGGGCAGTCGTGGTTAACCTATATTTTTTATTAAGCACTCATCCTAAACCAACGTGTAATCTACGAGAGTAAATCTCGTCCCCGTCCTCATTAACTACGGTTATATGGGCGGCGCACGATAGTCAGCAATCGTAGCACCTAACTATCATTTCTAAGAGATTTACGACTCCTTCTGGTATATCTTCACTCATTATTTTTTTATCTCCTTTTTATATTATAGTTCCTTTCATTGAATTAAAACGTAATTCTTATGAAAATTAGGCTCACATCGATTTTTTTATTCTAATTCGAATTTTTCTAAGATCGCCTTAGCTTTACTCCGATGGAATTTAAGTCCAATTTCTTCAGAAGCTACTCCGAACGCTAATGCAAAAAGTTCTGTAAGATATAATATGGGAACTTTATAATCTTCCTCGAACATTTTTGAGAGATTTCTTTGATTTGTGTCCATTTGTTGAAAACATGCAGGACAGATAACGATGAACGCCTCAGCCCCAGCGTTTATAGCACTATCAAATTTATTTTTTAAGATTTGCATCGCAGGTTCTTCTTCCGCATTGCCAACTCCTGCCCCACAGCACAACATCTCTTCTTCATAATCTACGGGCGCTGCTCCAGTTGCTTTTACCAGCTCTCTTAGTTTCTTGGGCTCCATGGGATCGTCCGTTTGCATAATCTCTGATGGTCGATTGTAATGGCATCCTGTGTGACAAGCAACTTTAAGTCCTGAGAGTTCATTAACAACTTTCTCCTTAATTTTATCAATCCCTACTTCGTATAAAACCTCAACAAAGTGTTTTACATTTATAGTCCCCTTGAACTCTCGATTCACAGTTTTCAAAATATCATTAATTTTTTCTTTTTCGTGTTCATCATGAGATAACTCGTGGTTGACTGCTTTTAGCGTCTGAAAACACCCATTACATAAGGACACTATATCTTTACCTTCATCTTCTGCGAGAGTAAGATTTCTCGCCCCTAAAGCGAGCCAGCTAGTATGATCAACGGAATTAAAACCGACGGGATCAGGACAACAAGAAAAAGCAGCTTCGGAAGTTTTTATCCCAAGCGCGTCAAATACTTTTCTTGCGGAAGCTTCAATGAATGGAATTCTATTACCGATTGTGCATCCTTCAAACATTTTATACTCTTCTGCTTTTGCCATTGTGTTTTCCTCCTCTTTATTCCTTTTTAATTATTTCATTAACTTTTGTTTTATTTAAAATTGTCTGAACCTCTTCTACTTCAGGAGGCTCTATCATCGGAAGACCCATTTGTTTCCGGCGTCGTTCAATAGCGGATTGCATTGGAATTGCTTTACCTGAGTCATATATTGCTGACGCTTGACCAGTATAATGTTCTGGGCCTTCACCTAACGCAATGCTCATATTTTTTAAAATCGCAAATATTTCGGTTAATTCAATTTTTTGAGGGCAAATCTCATCACAAGTATCACAAATAGTGCATCCCCAAAGATTGAAACTATCCTCTTGACCAAAAATAGCTCCTTTAAATCCCAAGAAAGAGTTTAGAATTATTGGTCTAGGACTATATCTCTGATTTGTAACTTTAGCAACCGGGCAAACATCTGTGCACCTGTTGCATTGATAACAAAACTTTAATTTGTCGTGAATATGAGCATCCATGACTTTTTTCCTTAATTCGTAATCAACAACAACCATTTTCATTCACTTTTTTTATTATTTAAATTAATATAAATTAAAAAATTATTATTTAGACTTTTTATTTTATCCAAGGATCGGGTAATTTTAATCCTTCTAACGCCTTGTCCTCGAACACTTGCTTCGCCGTGTGCATCAGCGACTTCTCAATACCCGCAATGTTGTGGTTCGTCGCAACTAACAGGTTCAGCTTTTTACACATGCCTTCTGCGTCCGACCAAATGTGATACAACAGCAAACCTCTCGGGGCTTCGGTCACGCCA
>WJKD01000333.1 GCA_014729315.1 Promethearchaeota archaeon
ATAATTTCCTCTTAATGAAGAAAATAAAAAAAAAATTTAACTACTCTTTTTTGAGTAAATCTCGATTATTTATTAAAATAGGTTTAAATTAGGGCATTTTCATATTCAATTTGAATGAGAAAACTAAAACTATTTTTAGACACTTCGGTATATAGCGCTATATTTGATAAAAGGGATCCTTATCGAGAAATGCTAACGCGTGATTTTTGGAGAAGTATTGAAAATTATCAACTCTATTATTCGGACATTAACTCCGAGGAGGTCAATGCAATATCCGATGAAGACTTAAAATTCAAGATGAAAACGCTTTTGCTAAAGGGAAAGAAGATAGAAGCAACAGACGAAGTTATTAAATTAACTAAAATTTACATTAAAGAAGGATTAATCCCAGAAAGATATGAAAATCAAGCTTTATTATTGGCGTTAACCACAACATATTCATTGGATGTCTTAATTAGCTGGAAATTTAAATATCTTGTGAAAAGAAGGACTCGGTTAGGAGTTAATTATATAAATCTAAAAGAAGGATATGGTTTAATAGAAATCCTAGCGCCGCCTGAACTGTAAATGTTTCAAGTAGGTTCATTTTATTAGAGGTTTAATATTAGGATTACTTTTATTATCTCTTACTTTCTTTATTCGTGCCTTTGATGAAAAAAATTCAAGAAGCACATTTCTTTCTTCTTTTTTTAATAAAGCCAACTGAAATTTTCAAAGGGTGACCCCTGCCAACCAAGCCAAAATAGGCCAAAACGTTATAGGAGGAGGGAGGGCAAATCAACGCAAAACTTGAAAGTTTTGCAAATGTGTATCTGTTCGATACACAAACCAAAAGACAAAAATCCAGGGTGTGGCAGGAGTCTCATTAAAAAAAGTCAATTTGATTTGCTTAATTTCTTTCCCTCGCTCGGATATAATCGATAATCTATTTTTAAATCATTTCTTTAAAGAATTGGCTATTTTGTTTTGAATCTGGTAAATTCAATTTTGAATATGTTATTTGTCGTTTGCACTATTTACGATATTATAATACATTTCTATATTTATAACTACTGTTCAAGAAGTTCGAATCATTATAATTTGAATACTAGTGCTAAAAAAGGAAGATTAATAACGAAAAATAGATTAATAAAAATAAAGAATAATTATTCATAAAAATCTAATTTAATCAGAAAAAAATTATAATCGTACTTCATCAAAATTTCATAAATTATTAACAATACTTTAAAGAAATTTTGAAATTATAACTACATAATTACGGAATGTAAAATAATAAATTTATTAAAAGTAGAACAAAAAGGTAAAAAAAATGAGCGAAAAAGATGAAATTCCCGACATTGACTTAAAGGATACGGTGGAACAAGGTAAAAAACAGATGATGGATGAGCGGATGCAAGAAATCGAAAAAAACATGGCAAAAATCAAACATAAGATTGTCATCATCTCTGGAAAAGGAGGAGTTGGTAAGACTACGGTTGCGGTAAACTTAGCCATGAGCTTAGCGAGCGTGGGCTTGCGTGTAGGGATTTTGGATGTCGATATAACAGGACCTAATGTGGCAAAGATGCTCGGAGTCTCTCCAGAGTTAAAACCTCGAGTAGATCCTGATAAAAAGAAATTTTATCCGATCGATGGACCTTTAAATGTAAAAGTAATGAGTATGGCGTTTTTAACTACCGACCCCGACACTCCCGTTATTTGGAGAGGTCCAATGAAGATGGGAGCTGTCAGACAATTTCTTGGAGATGCCGTTTGGGGAGATTTAGATTATTTGGTATGTGATCTACCTCCAGGTACTTCAGACGAAACGCTCGATATCTTACAACTTATTCCCGACGAAAATGTTGTAGTCATTTCTACTCCACAACAAGTTGCTGTGATGGATGCTAGAAAAACCATTTCAATGGCTAAAACGATGGAACGTAAGGTTTTAGGAATAATAGAAAATATGGCTGGATTTACGTGTCCTCATTGTGGAAAACATATAGACCTTTATCCTACTGGAGGGCCAGAAAAAGCGGCAGAAGATTTTGATGTGGAATTGCTTGGCAGTATTCCCTTCGAAACAGAAGTAGGAAAACAAGGAGACGAAGGTTTACCATTTGTGATAAAAAACCCGGATTCGGAAAGTGCTAAAGCTTTTAGAAATACCGTAAAACGTATCCGAGAATTATTAGAAAAATAATTTTCTTTAATCTTTTCTTTATTTTTAAAGCAAATCAAGTTATAGAATTAAAATCGAAAAAAAATCGTATCATTAAAATTCATGGAATATGTTTTTGGACCCGTTCCATCTCGAAGATTGGGCAGATCTTTGGGGATTGATCCAATTCCATCTAAAACCTGCAATTTTCAATGTATTTACTGTCAATTAGGGAGAACTAATCATTTTACTAACACACGTCAGAGTTTTTACTCTTACCAAGAAATTCTCAATGAAGTTAAGCAAGTACTAAACAATCAAGGGAAAGAAATTGACTTCATTACATTCGTTGGTAGTGGCGAACCAACATTATATAAGGATTTGGGTTTAACCATCCAAGGTGTCAAAAATCTTACAGACATTCCGATTTGCGTAATTACAAATGGCGCTCTTCTATACGAACAAGAAGTTCGGGAGGAAATTATGGACGCAGACATAATTTTGCCAACTTTAGACGCGGGAGATTCTAATTCATTTATACGTATAAACCGTCCTCATCCTTCGATAAAATACGATGCTATGATTAAAGGCTTTTTAGACTTTCGTAGCAATTTTGGAGGTAAATTTTGGATAGAGGTTATGCTAATGAAAAATATCAACGATTCGAGAGAAGAACTCAAAAAAATTAAGATAATTTTAGATCAAATTCAACCAGATAGGATCGATATAAACTTTCCCATACGCCCTCCAGCTGAAAAATGGGTTGAGATACCCAATAAAGAAGTCTTTGTTCGATTGGACGAAATTTTCGGGATTTATTCAGAAATAGTTCATTTCCCAAAATTAAAATCATTTAAAATATATTCTAATAATTTCGAGAAAGAATTGACTTCAATCATTGGTAGACATCCTATGAGACAGAGCTCTATCATCAAGACTTTTCAATCTGAAGTATTTACCGAAGATAAAATCATTGAAGAATTGAAAATTTTAGAAAGTCAAAATATCATAGAAGAACTTATTTATGGAAGTGAAAAATTTTGGACACTGAAGAGATAAAACAAGAATATGGCACCAACTATTTTTATTACTATAAATAACTACATAATCCATCAAAGAGTATTAAAAGAATCTAATATAAGAAATTGAAAACTTTTAAAATTAATATATATATTTCATAACTGACCAATTTATTGATTTAAACCTTTCTTAACAATATTCCGAAATCTTTTAAATTTGATAATCTTTTGTTAATTTAAGGTTTTAAGAATAAAACTCTGTTAATATGAGAAGGGTTTTACACTATGGATAATCAAACTGAACTCGACAAAGATCTAAGTTTTATGAAATGCATTGTTATTTGTAAAACAAGCGGGGAGTATTTAATTGACTTAATTTTTGATTCAAAAATTAATCCAATGCTTTTATCGTCTTTTGCGGGAGCGCTGAGTCTCTTTGGAAAGGACAACCTAGGTAAGATCAAAGAAATAAATATAAAGGGCTTATCTCTGGAAATGATAATAGTTAGCAAATATAACTTAATTTTAATCGCAATTCTTGATAAGAACTATATAAAAAAATCCATCAGAACTGAAGCTGAGAAAGCACTGGACATGTTTTATTTAATGTACGAAAAAGAAATAAACGATTTCGGGAAATGTATTGAAACCTCTACTTTCGAGGACTTTAAAAAAATATTAAAAGTCCAAATTGAAGAATATCTGGAAAGAATCCGCACTACGGAGGAAGAGGTTAAGGATTTTGGATTTTTTACGCAAGCTATCGAAAAATTGAAAAAGGATTAATTTTTCTAAGACTCTATCGTTCTAATTTTTTGAAAACTTCTCTCTTGAAATGATACATGAAAAAGATCATTATAAATCAAATCAAGTTCGTGTTAATCAGATGAAAAAACGTGTAAAAAAAGAAAGAATAAAAATACCAAATGCCTTTATCTTACTTAACTAATATTGAACTAAATGTTTATTTAATAATATTTGTCTTTTAAACAATAAAACTAGAATAGAATCTATATCATATTTCAAGGATAATATTGAAATACTTAAATAAAAAACCGTAATTTGATATGATGGAAACAGAAGAAATAGCCAAATACATCAAAGGAATCGTTATTTGTAAGGAATCGGGTGAATATCTGCTGGATTTAATCTTAGATTCTGAGCTTAATCCGGTGCTACTGTCTTCCTTTGTAGGTGCTTTGAGTTTATTTGGAAAAGGGAATTTAGGCAAAATAGAGGAAATCAACATCCAAGGATTAGATGTAAATATGGTTATTGTTTATAAATATAACCTCATTTTAATCGCGATCCTTTCAAAGGAGTTTATGACAGATGATATTCGAAGCGAAGCAGAAAAAGCGTTAGACATGTTTTACAGTTCATATGTGAACGAAGTTAACGATTTCAAGGAAGTTGTCAATATCTCTATTTTTAAGGAATTTAAAAAACTTCTATACATGCAAATCCATGATTTATCTGAAATCCTTAATGATAAAGAAAAAGAAGCAGAGGTAAAAGATTTTGGATTTTTTACAGATGCAATAAAAAAGTGGAAAAATCATAAGGAAGCTTCTTAGA
>WJKD01000334.1 GCA_014729315.1 Promethearchaeota archaeon
ATGTGGTGCTAAGATAGACGAATATCAACACAACAATTTTGATGGATTGTGTCCTAAATGTGTGAGATCCAGTAAAACTTCGACAGCTCCTATCGGAAAAACATTAAAACTTACGGAAGAATTAAGAAATTTAAACGATAAAAAAGACAGCATTAACTTTATCAGTGTCTTTGCCTTAGTAATTGGCATAATAGGCACGATAGGAACAGCTATATTTGCTGCTTTAGTTTCAATTTACGATCCGCAATGGTTTGGATGCCTTTACTTATCCTTGGAGTGATGTTTGTATTCTTTATAATTGGAATAACTCTAAGACTTAATGTCATTAAATAGAACAAAGAAATAAGACAATTAAAGGAAGAATTAAATAATATCGATTAAATAAAGGACAATTTATAAATTCTAGCACATTTGAAAGTTTTTCTTTTTCTTAAATTGCTTTATTTTTTTTTTTGATCATAATAAAACTTTTATAAGATTTTTATTTGAGAAGAACCAAATAATACTATACAAATATTCATATTTTTCCTATTAAAGTGATAAAAAACTATGGAACATCAAGCGGTTAAAAAAGGGCTTGTTATAGTAAGCATTACTTACATCGTACTTTCTCTTATAGAACTCTTTAACACATTAGTTTTATTAAACACGGAGATTACGGTCTACGGAAGGAAAATACTATTTCAGGATTTAGTTTTTAGTTCAGGGTTGCTACCTTTCATGGGTACTTTATTATTTATCTTTCTTATTAGCATCGTATGTTTTTTTCTAATTTTTGGGGTAATTATGCTATTAATTAATCGTAAAGAAACCATAGATCACAAGCTATTTTCAAAGTATGTTTTAGTTTTTGGGGTGCTGACGCTTTTATTTAGTTACATTAAATTAGGATATTACACATTTTTAAACCGAACTATGATTATGTATGGAGGCAAAACGCCTACATTCCAATTTGTAATTTACCACTCTAATCTATTATTAGTTCAATTCATTTGGATCTTTTATCTCTCTGTAATTTGTTATTATTTAATGGTTGGACTCATTTTAGGTGGTTCGGGTTTACGATATCTACTACAACTTGAACGTAGTAATAAACAAGAGAATAATAAGAATATTAAATGAGTTAAATTTAGATTTGAGATAATTCAATAACTGATTTCTACTATTTTATTTATTTGATATTTCATACTAATGAAATAAGAAAAAAGTAAGAGTTTTACTTCAATTTTGCTCTAATTTGTTTAGACCTAGATCTTAACGTTACTTCGGTAATGCGAGCTACATCTGCTACATTAGATTGGGTTTTTCGGTTAGAACAGTCCTTTGCCGCAATATAGATACATGCTGCAGCTAAGCCCTTGGGATCCTTTCCCGTTCTTTTAAGACCTTTTTCTGAAGCTTCAATAAGCATATTCACCGCATTCTTTTGGATTTTGATTGGAAGTTTTAACTCGTTTCCAAAGCGAAAAATGAGTCTCTCTGCGGTTATCGGCTGGTACTTTAATTTTAATTCAGGAAGAATCTCCCTAAGGATCATCGCAAGACTCCTATGGATTGTCCTTCGAGGAGTAAGCGACGCTTCACAGATTTCGTCTAATAATCGGGGAAAATCATGCACTCTTATTGAAGCGTATAAAGCTGCTGCAATAAAACCGTTTATAGATCTTCCCATAGTTAGCTTTTTCTTCGCAACTAAAGAATAAATCTTCCACGCACTCTCAGAAATATATTCAGGCACATTAAGTTTTGAACAAAGCATCTTTAGTTTAGGTTTAGCTTCCCAAAAATTTCTTTCGATACTTGAAATTAACGAATTTTGAATTTTTGAAAGTCGAGAAAAAAGAGCTTGTTCTTTGACACCAATTGATTTTCCTTTTGAGTCAGTTTTGGTCGTAGGTAACATGGTTCTTGGTCCGAAATCACGCCATCGTGGTTCAGTTCGCTTACGAGACTGAATCTCCTCCATAGTGTAAGCTCGTCGCTCGTTCCCGACAAATTCTTGCTCAAAAATCATCCCGCAATTTAAACATACTATTGTACCATCTCGAATTTGGATGGATTGATTATCGCAACATATTTCGCTACTTCTTGGAAACTCTTCTAAATCAAACGTATTCCTTCGACTAGTTCTTAAAATATCTCGTTCTTTACTCATATAATGTTATAAACCCCTTTCTTTATTTACGCGTAAATAAGAATATAAAATCATTAATGGAATATTGAAGTAATTGGTTATTAATTAGAACATGTGATGTTGATCACATTTTTAAATGTTATCCTCGTAGATATACTATTTTTATATAATTAGAACATCGTTTAAGTAATCAATTAATCTTTTTCAATTCTTTTAACATTTTTGTTATATTTGTTCAATTTTATTAAAATTCTTTTCAGATTTGTTTAATAATTATCATTATTCTAATGAAATTCAAAAATAACGTAGTGATTTATCTTCTTTTCCC
>WJKD01000335.1 GCA_014729315.1 Promethearchaeota archaeon
GCCATATTATTCACTTCAGTTTTTTTCTAAAATTAAATTTTATGTATATTTGAGAATTTCATGTAGAAATTCGAAATTGTTATATATTCTATTGATTTAATTATTTAAAAATTTAATACATTTAGTCGATTTTGCGTTTTTGTCTAATATAATGGTTCTTAAAGCTTAAGTATCAAATATTGACATTTATGATCGCATTTGTTTTTTGGAAAAAAAGTTTTTTAAATCTATTAATTTCTTAATAGAGACAATAAAACAGCATCTTGAAATTCTCCATCAAGATATAAATAACTTTTGAGCCTTCCTTCTTGAGAGAAACCGCATTTTATAAATAAATTAATCGATCTCTTATTTTTTACAGCAATATGGGCTTCAATACGATTTAAATTGAGATGATGTAAAGCAATGAGTTTGATTAAATTTAACGCTCTTTTAGCGTATCCTTGCTTCCAATATCGAGAATTGAGCCAGATTCCTATTTCGCCTCGAAAATGACGCCAACTTAAGTTCCAAATGCTAATTGAACCTAATTTTTTAACATCTTTTTCTTTGTTATTATTTTGTCGTAATTCTATAACATAATTAAACTGTAATTTTTTATCCCAGTATTTTTCATAGCGCTTGATTAACTTTTTAGAATATTCAATTGAACTCAGGGGATTGATCGATAAGTGTTTAGTGACTTCTTTTTTCAGACTTTTGTAAAGAAATTTAGCGTCTTCTTCCGAAATCTTTCTTAAAAATACTTTACCGTCTGTAATTTCCTCGACAATCTCGATATTATTCATCGTATCGTAAATAAAAATAATTCTATTTATCTATTTCTAAGTAGAAATTTAATTCCAAGAAAAAATTGAATATCGAGTAAACTAAATTTTTCCAAATTAATTAAAACAATCAACTCTATCAAGATTTCTCATTTATATTTATTTAAGTCAAGATTTAAAAATCTAAAGATAATAATTCAAATATGGAGCGAATAGTAATTGATGTGGAAGGGCGAGTTCAAGGGGTTTTCTTTCGGCATAGCACTAAAAAGCGAGCGAAGAAAATGGGATTAAAAGGTTACGCTGAAAATTTAAGCGATGGTAGCGTGCATATTGAAGCTCAAGGACCAAAAGAAAATTTGGAGAAACTTTTAGATTTCGTTAAAGATGGTCCGAGGTTAGCGCGTGTGGACGAATTTAACTACGAATATAAAGAACCCGTTGATAATTTTAATAGTCATAGATATTCATTTTAATTTCGACACTTATTCCGTACCAAAAGAAAAGCTAACAGTTGATTATATATAATTGAATTTTAAAGAAGGTTATTCAGCAAAAATTAGAAAAAAAAGAAAGAAAATTTGATATTTTTTTACATTCCCTTGAATTCGGGTTCTTTTTTGCGTAAGAATGCTTTAATTCCTTCTGAAACATCTTTGGCAGCGCTATTAACCCCAAAACCGAGTTGCTCGAAGTGAAGACCTATATCAACGGGTACTTGAGTTCCAAATTTAATACACTTTTTAATAACATATAAAGAAGTGGTTGCAGCATCGCCTAACCATTTAGCCCTTTCGTGTACAAGCTTTTCAAAAGGTTCTCCTTCATCGGATACCCAAGAGACTAGTCCATAGTCTAACATTTGTTCCGCAGAATAGTGTTCTCCAAACATTACCATTTTTAAGGCTCGATTCACGCCAACTCTAGATGCCATTCTCGTACATCCACCATTCGCAGGTAAAATACCTCGATTGATTTCTGGCAACCCAAATTTAGATCGCTTAGTAGCGATTACGATATCACAGCACAACACTAACTCGCAACCCCCACCTAAAGCAAATCCGTCTACTGCTGCTATTACAGGTTTTGGAAATTGCTCGAGTTCGTCATACCATCTATGTCGTAATCTCATCGCTAAACTCATATGCCAAGGTACGTTTGGTTTTAACCCAGGGCCGAAAGTAGCCGATAGATCTGCTCCAGCAGAAAACGCAGGTTTTTTAGTAAAGTCTTTTGTCCCTCTTAAAACGACGGCTCTTACATCTTGATCGGTTTCCATTACACGTAGTGCTTGTCCAATCTCTTCTACAGTTTGTTCAGTTAGCGCGTTAAGTTTATTTGGACGATTTATTGAGATTACCGCGTAATTTCCATCAATTGTGCCGCCCTCTTTAGTATTGGGCCAGTCAATTTTTATGTGTTCAAATTTTTGTTCTGACATTAGTATTACCTTATACTTAATTTATTGGTTTCAATCTTATTTTTAATACTGTTCTAATTTGATATTAGAATAATTAGTAATATTTTTTCTTTAATTAAAAATTTTCAAAAAAGGGAAGGATTAAAAATCGGTAAAACAATGATTCTACTGCTTTTAACTTAGAAAAAAGAAAGGAAAAAAATAAACTAATTTAGATAAAGAAAAATATTTATCTAAACTATTATTTACGCATTTTTTTGAACCCACCAGACTTTAATAAGTCGATAGGTCGGAGATAATCTTTTCCTGTTTTATCAGCTAATTCGTTTAACATTTCTGCCGCTTTCTCGTAATTGCGTTTACCCCAACCAAAAGGACCAGGCGCGTTCATACCAGCCATATTAGCGTCATCAATTATTTTAAACCCACTCGCAATACCTTCGTCTAAAACTCTACATCCTTCGTTTAACATAATTGCAAAAGTTGTATTTAAGTCAAAGATTCCAGCAGGTTCAGCTCCTTTAATTTTCGATTTAATACTGTCTCTTCC
>WJKD01000336.1 GCA_014729315.1 Promethearchaeota archaeon
AAAACCCCAAAAATATCAAAATCCTCAAAAATCCAAATTACCCTTAACTATTCTTACCTATGCAATATAATATGAGATAATATAATACAATATAAAACAAAAGGCTCAACTACGCTCCTAAGTCCTCAAGCAAGACTAACGTAAAACCCCTAAAAATTCAAAAGACTCAAAAAACCGTAAAAATAACCTTCCCTCTTTTCTTTTTCTACGTTTTTTTTCCTTGCTTAATCGAGCTCTTTATAGTGGTATAAACAATCGCAACAGCCCGTCTTTGTCGGTCTTAAGAATTAGAGGACTTTAAAAGCGTTTGTAGAAACAATATAGTGAGATGGCGCACGCAAATAGACCCCTTCCGCAGAACCGACACCCCGCTTACGACAAGCTGTTTTTAGGGTGCCTCTGGGCGATTAAGGTCTTCGTCGCAGTCGACAAAAAATTAGGCGCAAAGCTCCGCATACGCGAGTTTCAAGTAGATTTGAACGACTTGTCCGCGCTCGCCAAAGCACAAGTGAAAAGGCTTCTCAAAGTTCGCCACGCAGTCGGGCACGACGAGATCCTTCGCTGTTTAGCCGACGAAGTGAGAGTCTCGTGGGAAGAGTTCCGTTCCCTCGTCCGCTCCTACAAGCGCAAAAACCCTTCGATTACGCTCAAAGACTTTTTTTAACCCTTATAATTTAGATTTCTGTATAAACCGTTTCAATATAGTTAGATTTTTAAAGATAAATTATAGTTTTATAAACATATAAAACCATATTATTTCTTGCAATTATATTTTTAAAAAAGCCAAATTTAGTTCAAGCGCCTTGAATTCTCTCATAATTGACACGGAAAGGATAGGAACATTAATAATAAACGGATATTACGAAAAAGCAGCTGAGGATATTTTTAGAGTTCTTGAAAATAAAGCTGAGGTTGATAACGAGATCTTATACAAAACTTTAGATTTGTTAAGTCTTATATGCGACAAAAAGCCTTCAATCTCGTTAAAAACTATTAAATATGTTGAAGAATTCATTGTCGATCCCGAATCGTGGATAAGATTAGTTTCAATGGAAATACTATATCAGATTTCAATCTTTAGACCAAATCTTCTAATCGATCTGATTGATAAAATTAGAACAAGAATGTTTGATCGGGATTCCTCGGTGCGAAGGTTGACAGTTAAGTTAATAGGTAATTTAATTTTGTCTCTTCACATTGATCAAGAGCAACTCCAAGAAATTATTGACGAGTTCACGGAAAAACTAATGGAAAACGATTGGAAAGTTAAATTCCAAGTTATAAAAACGTTAAAAAAGATACTTAATCAAGATTACAAAAAGATCAGGGATCTAGAGCCTTTATTATCGATGGTTATTATTAATTTGAGGGAAGAAGACGAAGATGTCGCTAGAGCTGCGGCAGATCTTTTAAAAATGTTAGGAACTTATTTTCTTTCAAAAGACAAAATTTTTTACATTCTTCTAAACCTTCTGTATAACGAGAAGCCAAGGGTCAAAGAACAAATTATCTGGCTATTCGGAGAGATTGGAAAGGAAAGGTCCTCCGAAATTATTCCCATTATCCCGAAATTGATTAAACTTCTTAAAAAAAACGATTATCGTATTCATTTAAAAGTATTTGATGCTCTCGTAAGTATCGGAGTAAATAATTTTAATCAAATCTGGTCCAACCTTATTGACTCTTTAGACACGAGCAATAATGATTTTCGAAATAATTTAATCAATGCCCTCTATTTACTTAGTCAAAAAAATATTAAGAAAATATTTCCCTATCTTTTCGAAGAATTAGAAAATCCTTCTGAAAATATCAGAGGGGCTATGGGACTTGTTTTTAAAAGATTGTACGAGGAGTATCAAATTGAAATAGAAAACGAAATTACAAAGATATTATATCGTTTAGAATCAAAATATTGGAGAGAAAGAAAAAATACGATAATATTGCTTAGGATTATATGCTTTATCTTAAAAAATCAGAAATTAGCGGTTTGGATTAGCATTGAATTAAATAGAGCGTTAAAAAGAGAAACTGATTTTGATGTAAAAGAAGAGATCATTTATACGATTGACGATATTAAGACTTATTATAAAAATCTTAAAGACGATATTCGACAAGTTAAGAAACAATTGTCATTATTTGATACACAAATTAATAAATTTCAAAAGTTACCAGCACGATTTCGTGAAAATCTGAACTCTTTAATTGAAGAAAATAAATTCAAAGAAGTAGAAACGCAATTAAATAAACTTTATAGTAACGCTTTAAATGAGATAAAGGAATTTCACAATGAAATTAATAGCTTCGAATTTAAGAGGTTAGCCTTTGATTTAATTGAGGAATGGGAGGAAACTAAAGTCCAGATAATTGACGAATTGAGTATTATTAAAGGATTTATTTCTGAATTGTGCGACGAAAAAAAAGAAAGTTTTAAATCCACTTTAGAAAAAAAGATTCAACTTTTGGATCGTCGTATAGATGTGTTAACTGCTCAGTTTGAATATGTTAAAGAATTTGATTTTAAAAATTACATTAATTCCTACATCTCTGAAGAAAATTTAGATAAAACTGACGAATTCTACGAAAAATTCTCAAGTATTACTCAAATAAGAAAAAATTTATTTAAACTTGATGTTGACATTAGAGATATGCTGATTGATAATCTTGAGTTCGATCAAATATTCAAGGAGTTTCTTACTAAATGGATATCTACAAAAATTCAAATACAAGAGTATTTAGGAGATTTAGACCTCTTAATCCGATCAATAAAAGAGGAAATAAGTAATGATTATTTCCAGAAGGACGAATACGAAGAAGAAATATTAGTTACTGAAAATTTGAATGGTTTTCATAACGAACTTACTTACCAACTACTCCAAGGGCATATTCAATCGATAATATTACACGGAATTGATGTACTCAAAAAATTTAACGAAAATTTCACAGAGTTGCGTATCAAATTGGAAAATCTGATGACAACGGATAATTTCTCTAATTTTAGAAAATTATTAGAAATGCGAACCAAACAAATACAAATGTTTATCTCGGAAACTGAAAATGAAATAGATAATGTTATCAGAAAAGAAAATATACAAGATAATAATACTTTTAATTTATTTGTAAGACCCTATATAGATAGATGGCACGCTAGCAAAGAGCTTATGATAAACAAACTGAAGTATTTCAGGCGTAAAAATTTAGAAGATTTATACTTGTCGCAGTTGAATTACTATCTCAACATCATTAATCCCATTAAAATGAAGCTTTTATCGTCTTATATGGAATTAGACGAAGACACTATTAAGGAATTTGTTCTAAAGTATGTAAGAAAAAATAAAATAAATGCCCGTATCGTCAAGGACACCATCTATTCGGAAGTTTTGGATTCTGAATTGCCCCACGCAAAAGACCTTTTACTGTTCAAAAATATTAAAACAAGTGGAAATAAAATATATTTGCACTTCAAATTGAACAATCCTTCCAATCACATGTTTGCGGATTTACAAATATCCTTAAAAACGCCTGCGTATCTTAAATTTCTAAAAGACGAGAGTTTTCCGAAATATATTCATTTAGATGAGTTGAAAACGGGAAATATTTTTAAATTTAATTACACCTTAAAGATTAACAGGAAAAAGCAGAAAAACTTAACAGATCCCAGCGTAGATGAGATTAAATTAAATATCCACTACAAAGATCCGTTTGATATTACGAGAAAAACAACCAAGAAAATAAATATTCTATTAACTTAGTTATTTTACTTTAGTTTTGGACTACTTATCTCGTCGATGTTTTAATTATATTTTAAAGCAGTTCTATTCATTTTTAAGACTTATCGAAAGAATCGATAGCAAAAATCTAAATAATTTATTAATTAACTTTCATTTCTCTAAATGCAAAATATTACATAAAAAAAACAAAAACAAACTAAGGTAATACTAGTGAGTGAAAAAGCAAAAGAAAAGATTTCGAAATTAATTCGAATACCTGCGTTTTTAGGTTTTTTGATAGGAATTCTAGCTGCTTTTAGTCAAGCGCTTTTGATTAGTGCAGGTGGTCCCGAGGCTTATGGATTTTGCGTTGCGTGTCATACGAGGGACTTAATAAATGATATAATTAACGATATAGCAGGAGTAAAGATCTTAGGATTAGCACCCATTTCGGCTGCCGCAATATTGCCCATTTTAAGTATAATAGGTGTATTAATCGGTGGCTACCTTGCCGCTTCCAGAAATAAAGAATTTAAAGTTAAAAAAAGCCCTCCTTTAACCTATGGTCTTTATTTACTAGGTGGAATCGGAGTAATTTGTCTAGCTTTACTACTTGGAGGATGTCCTTATCGTGCGGCTCTAAGATTTGCATATGGAGATTTAATTGCCCTAATTGGAATAATATCAATGGCGGGCGGAGTTGCTGTAGGAGTATATCTATTATTGTACCGAATGAAAAGAGGTGAAATTTAAAGATGGCTACAGGTTGGTTAATATTTGAGATCGCAATAATCGTTGTGCCCATTTTTACGCTTTTCTTGGGTGTTTTAATTGGCTATCTAGCACAAAGATCAGGATTTTGTTCTATTGGTGGGATGAGGGATTTGATGATGTTTAAACATACACGTTTATTCATCGGGTATTTAGCATTAATTGGAGGTGGATTTTTAGGTTATTTAATCTTCTGGTTAATAGCTCCTATGGCATTTCCAGGATTCTTTTGGGCTTTCACAGCCTCAAATCCACTTCAACCTGTTCCAGGTGCCCCTCCAAATTTAATAATAGTTGGCTACTTAATTCTCGCTATAATCGGGGGATTTGGAATGGGCTTACTTGGTGTTTTATTGGGAGGATGTCCTTTGAGACAAACAGTAATGGGTTCAGAAGGAAATCTAAGATCCATTTCTTATGTAGTCGGTATGCTTATCGGAGCAGTTATTTTCCATCTATGGATTGTTTCTCTAGCACAAGCGATATTTGGAGGTTAAATTAGAATTGAATAAATCAGAAAGAGATAAATAAAATGACAGAACACAAGTTAGATATAACGGGAAAAATATGTCCATATTGCTTGTTATTGGTTAGAAAAAAAGTAAAAACCATTTCGTCTGGTGATAAGCTAGTTGTTATGACAGATCATCCCCCTGCTGCTACAGATACTATTCCCCACGATATGAAAAAGCAAGGAAACGATATTTCATCAGAAAAAGTAGAACCAGGATTGTGGAAATTGATTATCACTAAAAAATAAATCAAGTAATAGGATTTGGAAATTACATAATCAAAAATTTTTTTTTATCACTATAACTTCGATTAATAAAAGTTAAAAAAATAAAAATTAAACACGCAATAACAGCCATGAGAAATATTATATTCACTGAAAAGATTTCAATTGAAAGATTGTCATGGTTCATTGAAACCTTGAGTTATTTTAATTTAAGAATATATAAAGAACTTATAAATTTCCAAGTATTTTTATCGGGAGATTCTCTCTATACTTTAAAAGATAAAAGATCACTAAAATTATGGAATAATGGATTAAAAAACAATAATCTACATCTTTATTTGGATCCATGGGATCTTCGTTTGTTAGGAGTTGATATAAATTATTTAAAAAGTAAAAATCCTGATCAAATACATATTACTCAGATTAATAAACAAATAACGCCATTTGATTTTTGGATTTTTCTTTTAAATGAGGTACATACATTTTTTAACGAAAGTCGTCTTGGATTTTTAGAGATGAGGGGTCCCTATATAAGTAGAACAAGCCTTCATGCTATTCGTGCTCTGAATATTGCTGTCAGTAAAGGGTTATCCCCCGAATTGTATTTATATATCGATGGAATCCATCTTAGTCACGATTATCAGCAACCCTCTGAATTTGAAAATATTGGTAATGCTATAAGAGATGTTGAAAAAAAAGCAAAGGAAAAAAATCTTAAAACCACGATGCTCGCGTGTGCTCGTTGTGGTGTAGCGCGGGGATATATTAGAGATGAAAAAGTTAATGTATTTCATCAATCATCAGATGCGATTCCTTCAGTTAGGTTTTGCAATTTAAATCGTATTATTGAAAGATTTGAATTAAATCATGTGATTTTATCACCAAGTTCGGGACTTATAATATTTCAAAATAGCACATCAAATCAAAAACCTTCCTTATTAGTTCTAATAACTCATAGTCCTTATGGATCAGAGTGGACTTTTGGCGGAGTTTCATTCGCAATAGCGGCTGCTAATCATGGCATCCATACGGATGTCGTATTTATCGAAGACGGAGTATTAATATCCACTGGAAAACATTTTATTACGAACGATGACAAAATTTTTAATATTCAAGAAATTATTGAAGCAACATACGATATTGAAAATTTGCATTATTATTTATTCCGACCTTCTCTTAAATTACGGGGTCTAGAAAAATTTATACTCATTGAAGGATTAGACCTAATTGGACATAATCAATTATGTAATTTAATTGGTCTTAATTCTACTGAGGATTATCATAGGAGAATTTTATTTTATTAAAAAACACACAAGAATAAAATAAAAATAGCACGGTGTATTGTAAATTTGACAGAAATTAACAAAATTCGGGACTTTTCAAATTTAACTTGTACAAATTTAATGATAAAGCTAAAAATCTTGTTAAAGAAGTTAAATAAAGGAAATAAACTCGAATTCTACTCCAATAGAGAACAATACGATAATATCAAAAAGCCTTTTTCAAAAAAATCGTATAAATTGAAAGGAGATAAGATAGGCGATAATAAATATCATATTTTAATTACAAAAATTAAATAAATACCATATAAGATGGACAGTAAAGTAAAAATTACGGCGATTCATTTGAAATTTTCCCATCGTTATAGAGATTATTTCTTATTCTCAATAATGAATTCAGAATACGATTATTTATATCTTTTTCACCAAAAGAATCATTTAATGGCTTTATTATATGGCTACAATTTTCAAAATCGTATTTCTACCCTCTTGAAGGAAGAAGATATTGATTGTATCGAATGTAGGTTAGGTATTAATATTATTGGGGGTGTCTCATTCGAAGACGAGGATCTAATTGAGTTTAATTTCGATGTATGTAGAGCTAATCAAATCGTTGGAGAATTAAATAATAAATTAAACAACGAGGAGAAATACCCCTTGTTTGATTACAAAAAGTAGTTAGTATATTCCTTTCCTTCACTATTGTTATAAATTTATATCAAGAATTTAAAAAAGTAATTATGAATTATATTAATTGTATTTATTAAAAAAAAGAATAAAATAGATTTCATAATTCAGAGGTGAAAGATGAATAAAAAGCAAGATTACCGTCTGACGCAACAGGTTAAAATACACGGATGATCATGTAAGTTAGGTGCTACAAATCTCGAAGATCTACTTCAAAAAGTAGGATTAGCAGGAAAAATTGAAGATGCAGCAGTACTTCCAGTTCCAAATTCTGATCTTGTTTTAGTCAAGAATATTGATATATTCACTCCTATCGTAGACGAACCAGATATCATGGGTGAAATCGCTGCTTGCAATGTAACTAACGATATTTTTGCAATGAATGCTCCAGAAATTTCGGGTATGCTTGTTTTTCTAGCTATTAAAACTAATACTCCTTCGTACATAGCAGAAGGAATTCTCAATGGAATAAAACGGTTTATGGAAACAAAAATCGATTCCAAAGTTGTTGGAGGTCACACTATTTATTGTGATTGGCCTTTAATAGGAGGCGAAGCTTCGGGATTCGTAAAAAAAGAACACATCATTCCTAAAGGCGGCGTAAAAGCAGGAGACCAATTGATCTTGACTAAACCTATTGGATTACAAGCGATTATGGCAGCATATCGTATTCTTAAGGAGTTTCCGGAAATGCTGAAAGAATATTCGAAAGATGAGTTACAAAAATCAATAGATTATGCGACGGAACTAATGATAACTTCAAATCAACCGGTCGTTAAGACAATACATCTTTATGAAGATTTCTCTTTTGTGCATAGCATGACAGATGTCACTGGTTTTGGACTTGCTGGTCATACCAGAGAAATGCTTCAAGATTCGAACTTATCTGCAACGATTGAAACAGTACCGATAATTAAACTTTCAAAAATCCTTTCAGAGGATTTGGGCTACGCAATGGACGATTGTAGATGTCATGAAACTGCGGGAGGTATGTTAATGGCGATAGATAAAGAATATTTAGAGGAATTCGTACAAAAATTACGAAATAATGGCATTCCTAATTGGCTGGTTGGTGAGATTGAAAAGAAAAAAGCTAGCACTGTGACTATATCAGACGAAGTCGAATATTTCGAAGTTTTAGGTTAAATTGATGCGATGATATAAGCGTAAACACCAAGGGTGAGGCTTATTGAGATTTCCGCTTGCGAAGCGGCTTCAATAATGTATTATCTAAAAAATCAAATTAATGTTCAAAATCATCAAAACTATCAAAATTTTTCATTTTAGATAATCCGAAAAGTATGATTAAAAAAATTACATCTACTTCTATTATTATTCATTATCTTTTTTGCCCTTTATTTTCCCATCTAAGTCTCTAACTACCTTTTTCAATTTCTCAATCACTTCCTCTGCTAATTTTTCTCCATTTTCTACATTGAAACATGTAACTGAGATCTCCACCTCAACTGCCAGCCCAACCCGAGGATGAGTTTTAATCCATAATTCGGGATGGGCATCTTCTAATTCGGATACATATGGAGCCAGTTGGGATTCACCCACATCCATTGAGATAAAATTTTTTTCCACGAATTTTCCTCTTTTGTCTTTTAGAATCGGGAGAATAATGTTTTTAAACATCGCCTTCATTTCCATAGGCACTCCAGGAAGGCAGAAAATAAAGGTATTCTCTTCTTTTATTTTTGCTCCAGGAGCCGTCCCTCTTATATTCGGGAGCGGCGTTGATCTTTCTGGGAGATAGGCCATCTTTTCTCTTTCTGGAGTCATACCCTGAAGTTTCAATATTCCTTGCTCGTAAGCGTTTTTATAGGCTTTTTTAATCGATTGATAAGCATGTTCGTCTTTTTTCAGTTCTCTTCCTAAACCCTGAGCCACACCTTTTAAGGTCATATCGTCAAAAGTTGGTCCCAATCCTCCACAAGATATAAGAATGTGGGGCTCACGTTCTAATATTAACCGTATTGTAGAGGAGATCGTCTCAAGGTCGTCTCCTATAGTCGTAATACGCATCACTTTATGTCCGTATTTCGTAATTCGTTTTGCCATCCAATTAGAATTCGTATCTTGCGTTTTACCTATGAGAACTTCGTTGCCAATAACTAAAATTTCAACTTTCATAAAAAAACTATTAATTTCTCGTTTATAAATGATTAAAAGTTAAAAAATTATAATTGCTCAAATCTTTTATTATTACAGAATTTGTTAATAGAATTCTCTAAATAACAATTTAATAGTAGTTTAAATCTCTAAAAATGAATCCTATAAACATATCTAGCGTTATTTTTTATTATTCGCAAATTGTTACCAGTAATACAGAAAAAATTACGAACCAGATCGCCAAAGGTTTAAGTATCAATAATAATTGCTGCGATCTAGTAAAATTAACGAAATTTAAAAAAGATTTAAACTTGATCAAGGAGTTTCCATTTGAAAAATACGATTTAATAGGCATAGGCGTACCCGTTTATTATTTTCATCCTCCATACCATATACTATTCGAATTAAAAGAGTTTCCAAACTTGAAAAATAAAAAAGGATTTCTTTTTTGTACGAGCGGTGGAAATCCTGGAAGCACACTCTATCAAATGAAAAAAGTATTAGATAAGAAAGGGCTTAAAATTATTGAAGGATGCGATAAATGGATAGGTTGGGATGTACATCAAATGTACGCTGATCAACCTAATTCTAACGGGCATTATGGATGGTTAAAGTCGTCTTATGGACATCCAAATACTTCGGAACTCTTACAAGCTGAAAAATTTGGAAAAAGATTAATTGATAAGATGATGACTCGAAATTTCAAGGAGAAAGATGATTTTTGGACGAAAGAAAATAGCACGGCTAAAATGTGGTCTTGGCAGGGGATACAACAATGGTTTCCTGAATTTCATATAAACAAAGAAAAGTGTTCACAATGTGGTTTATGTGCTGAAATTTGTCCATGGGATGCAATCGTTCTAAATCCTTACCCTCAATGGATTCTGGATTGCGATCGTTGTTATATTTGCGATTTAAAGTGTCCGGAGGAAGCAATAGAATGCGATTTTACAGAACAAATTAATTACTTGGAAGCCTTAATGAAAAAAAGAAAGGAAAAATTGAGATAAAATGTAAATTCCTCATAGAACTCGAATCAGTATAAAAAGATTGAGTGTTGATATTAGCATAATTCTAATATAACTTAAGATTTTAATAAATAATTATAACAAATAAAGATTCAATCAATACCAGGATATTCATTAAGAGTCTTATGAAAATTGTTGTATTTGCCCCGCATCCCGACGATGAAATTTATGGTTGTGGGGGGAGTATTCTAAAATGGATGGACGAAGGGCATAATGTCCACATTATCTATGTAACAGACAATCGTGCTTTGATTTCTTGGGGCATTAAAGAAGGTGCTCTTATTGAGGAGGAAGTACAGAATTATAAAAACCTAAGCGACGATGAAATTGCTCGAGTTGCACTGGAAGAAGCAAAAAATGTTGCCAAACTCTTCGGATTCCCAAACGATAATACACATTTTTTTAAATTCCACGATCAAAAAGCGAAAGAAAATATTAACAAGGGGATAGACTTAGCCAATCCTATTATCGAAAATGCAGACAGAATCGTGATGCCTAGCGATAACAACAATCACATAGATCATCAAGCGACACACACTATTGCTAAGCGTTCTGCTAAAAAAATGGGTCTTAAGAACGCAGAATTTTACGTATATGCCTTGTATAATCTACTAAAAGCTCCCAAAAACAAGCAAATAAAGGTAAAGATCGTAGATTATCGAGACAAGTTGTACGAAATAATGGGAGAGTACAAAACTCAGCTATGTATTAAGGACACGAGGGTTGGTTGGGAAACTTTAAAGCGAAAACGCTCAGAAAGATTTGGAGTTTTTAAATTTGAAGATATGAATAATTTTGAGAACTTTTAATTCATTTTAATTTTACTCCACATTCGTCACAAACTACAGCCTCCTTATTGTTTTTTGCTCCGCACGCAAAACATATGACGTTATCACCTAAATCTTCTTTTTTATTGTTTGATTTTTGGTTTTCTTTTGCAGAAGGCGTGAATATGTTAGTATCTATTTTTTCGCTCAATTCTTTCATTTTTTTGGGAAAATCAGGATCGTGAGGGGTTACAATTTTAAAATCTTTAGGTGCTTCGATTTCTATTAGATCAGAAGCTTTACTCTCAGATTTCTGGTGTTCTATCCAGTTATCGTTGTCAAATTTATTTGTCTGATCTTTTTGTTTGTTACTCTCTTTCTTATTCTCTAAATTCTTTTTATTAGTATCTTCATTAGATTTGATTTTGTTATTCTTTTTTTCGAGTATTATTTTACTTGAATCTTTGGGTTCTTTAGAAGTGGAATTAGGAGAATAGGTTTGGGGGATTTGCTCAACTTTAGGTCCGTTTTTTAGCTCCTTTATGTGATTTAAAATAGTTTGTGTTCTTGTAATTAGCATATTTCTATAGGTAGATTCAATTCTGGGAGATTTTGACGCTGCTATTGTCATCTCTGAAACCTCGATCCACATATCGATTGCATCTTGAGTTCTTTTATTTCTTTCAAAACTGTGAGCTTTCGCTATCTTTTCTCCCAATTTCTTATTAAATTTAGAAATATTCATAGGTTCACCAATTTTTCAAAAATCTAAGAATTTCAAATTAATATAAGTATTTATTTGTTTTATATCAAAATCATATAAAAAATAATTTAATTTATTATTGGAGCCCATTATTTATATTGTATAGTAATAAAATTAGGTATTTTAATATAATAATACCGAGTTTCCTAATATAAATTGCACATCTATTAAATTCACATGTCTATGAGGCCTTTTTCGTCAATTGAAATTTCTAATATTAAAAAAATTATCAGTGAAAACGCCTTTCAATTAAATAACAATGTTAAAAATCTCTATAGAGTGAGTATTTCAAAGAAAAATAAGATTCTCGTTTTAACTTTAAAGATTCCCTCGGAGCTTGCTTTATCTTTCTCTTCGCTTTTCGAACTGGCAAATTTCCAAATTTCAATTGCATTTAGATTTCGAAATGTTTCAAAAGCTTCCTATCAACTAATGATATATTTTATGAGAATGTTAAAAAAGTTAAGTCAACTAACTCTATCTAATCAGAGCTATCAATTAAGCGAAGAGAGGAAGAAAGCATTAAGTAAAATTTTAGATACTATATTACCAGAACCATATAATCACGAAACTGAGAGAGTTTGGGTAAATCGAATCAGAATCTCGTTAATGAATAAACGAAATCAACTTTCAGACCTTGATAATGAAGAAATAAAAAAAATTATATCAAAGCTAAATGATTTAGGATTAGAACCGACATTCTCAGTTCCTTGGGAGCTAAAGGACGGAGTTCCTAAACTTAGGAAAGCGGAGACTTTACTATTTTCGAAGGGAGACGACGAATTTTTTTTGTTGGAAAAAGGTTTTTTCACTTATTTTAAGGATATCGTACATGAGAACGTGAATATCAGGACTTTTTTTGAAAGTTATTCGCCTTATGTGCTTAAAAAGCTTCTAAATCAAACTAACCTTTTCAAAATTGACGAATATATTTCAGATTGGATTCAGTTCTCTAGAATTTTGCTTAAGTCTGCGATAAAAATAATTGATGGAATTGATATTGATCAATACGATCTCTTGTCT
>WJKD01000337.1 GCA_014729315.1 Promethearchaeota archaeon
ATTAAAAAAGTATAGAAAATCAAACATGAAATATAAACCAAATAAAGAATCCGTAAGTCAGCATGAAGTGCCTGAGTGGTTTCAAGACGCCAAATTAGGCATCTTTATTCATTGGGGACTCTATTCTGTACCTGCATTTGCTGTAACGGGTCTCGATTTGACTGATTCTATGAAAAAGGGATTAGATTTCTATTGTAAATATAATCCTTACGCAGAATGGTATCTAAACACTCTTAGAATCTCCGGGAGTCCTACAGAAAAGTATCATAAGGAGACCTACGGAGATAATTTTTCTTACGATGATTTTGTTCCTATTTTTAACGAAGAAATTGAAAATTGGAATCCCGACGAATGGATAAAATTGGTTAAGAAAAGCGGTGCAAGATACGTGGTTATAACGACTAAACATTGCGATGGATTTTTATTGTGGGATAGTAATTATCCAAATCCTTACAAAAAGAATTATTCAGCAAAAAGGGACATCGTAGGTGAACTATCTAAATCGGTAAAAAGGAGTGACCTAAATATTGGATTCTATTACTCTACAGCTTGGGATTGGACCTTTAATAAGAATCCGATTAAGGACGCTGAGAGTTTTCTCGAAAATTTTGTTAACCCTCCAGAATATACGGAATATGTTAATAATCATCTTTACGAATTGATTGATAAATATCAACCAAAGGTTTTATGGGCTGATATGGGATATCCAGAAGGCACAGATGTTTACGAAATCTTTGCTTATTTTTATAACAGAGTACCAGAAGGAGTCGTTAACGACAGATGGAAGCAGTATATTTCGGCAAAAAAAAAGTTCAAAAAAACTAATCACAACGACTTTGTTACTCCGGAATATAAAGTATTTAAAAAAATCAAAAGACATAAATGGGAAATATGCAGAGGTATTGGAAATTCGTTCGGATATAATAAATTCGAAGAAGAAAGAGATTATCTAACGACAGAGGAATTGATTCACTTATTAATCGACGTAGTAAGTAAGAATGGCAATCTTTTGTTAAACATAGGTCCGAAAGCAGATGGATCTATCCCAGAAATTCAAAGAGAACGATTAATTGGTCTTGGAAAGTGGTTAAATGTCAATGGTGAAGCAATTTTCGGTTCGAGACCATGGAAAAGTGCTGAAGGTTTGACTAACAAGGGTATTCCCGTTAGATTTACCAAGAAAGGTGAAATATTATTTTTGATATTGTTAGAGATACCAGAGACTAAGGTTCTATCTATTCAAAACGAGAATTTCGGAGAAATTTCTGAAGTATATATGCTAGGGAAAGACGAATCAATTAAATGGAAACAAGAAAAGAAGAAACTAACGATTTACATACCGAAGAATCTAAAAGAAACGCCTGCAATTTCATTTAAAATCGAATTTAATCCAATTGAAGAATTTTAATTTTTAGGAGGAACGAGTTGTGAATCACAAGGAAAGATTCTTAGCTACAATAGAGCGAAGAAAGGTAGACAGACCAGCGTGTTGGCTAGGTATGCCTGTTCCAGAAGCGCTAGAAAGATTGTGTGAGTATTTTAAAGCTTCAAACTTGCAAGAACTAAAAATAAAAATTAATTCAGATATTTGGGACATCGATGTTCCTTACAATCATCCTCCAAATAATCATATCGCTATGGCATTTGACTTTCCAAAAAAAGGGCAAGACATGAATCATAGAACTTTAACAGCTCCGGGATTTTTTGAAGATTATAAAGATCCTCTAAAAGACGATATTGACGCTTTTGAGTGGCCCGAACCTTCAGAACATATAGATCCTGAAGAATGTCAAAAACTGGTTGAAGAGGTTCCTGACCAATATCCGATAATGGGTGTTTTATGGTCAGCTCATTTTCAAGATATATATTCCGCATTTGGAATGTCAACTGCTTTTGTAAAAATGTTAAGATTTCCGGAAATCTTTAAAGCTGTCCATGAAAGAATAATTGACTTTTATCTAAAAGCAAACAAAATTTTTTATGATGCAACCAAAGGTTATCTTGATGCAGTGTTGATAGGTAATGATTTCGGAGGTCAAAAGCGTCTTATGGTCTCGCCTGAAAATATAAGAAAATTTGCGCTCCCAGGAGCCAAAAAAATTATTGACCAGGCTAAGTCTTATGGTTTAAAAGTAATTTATCATTCGTGTGGCTCAATTTTTGAGATAATCCAAGAATTAATAAACTTAGGCGTCGACGCAATCCATCCTATTCAAGCATTAGCAGCTAATATGGAGCTTGAGAGATTGAAAAAACACTTTCTGGATAAAATTTCGTTTTGTGGTGGAATTGATGCGCAAAACTTATTAGTCTTTGGAACTCCAGACCAAATTAAAGAAAAAGTACGTGAATTGAAAAGTTTAATGCCTACCGGGTTAATCTTATCTCCAAGCCACGAGGCTATCTTGCCAGATATTCCTCCTGAAAATATTGAAGCTCTTTTTGAAGCAGTAAATGAATAATTTTAACAATTAGCCTAATAAAATCTAATAATAATTTAGAGAATTATTATTCAGAAAAAGGAGGATCTTATTATAAATACTCCAAAAACACCAAAAAAAAGCCCAGCTCAAGTCTTAAGTATAAGTCCTAAACAATAATTATAAGAAATTTTTAATGAACAAGAATTAATTATGTCAAAAGAAATTAAAACAGTAGCAGTTATAGGGGCGGGATATATGGGGAACCAAATTGCACGAGAAGCCGCTTTACATAATTATAATGTTCGTATTTATGATCCTGGTTTTCCAGGTTACGATAGACTTGTGAGAAGTATAGCAAGAAAAGCAAAACGAAAGAATCCATCTGTAGAAGTGATTAAATGTAATTCAATTAAGGAATTAGTAAAGAATGCCGATTTGATCGTTGAAGCGGCTCCAGAACAACTTGACCTAAAAAAAGAAATCTTTTCCGAGGTTCATGAGTCAGCACCTCCTCATGCTATAATCGCTACGAACAGTTCCTCAATTCCTACATCAAAAATTGAAGATGCCGTTAAACGGAAAAAACAAGTGCTAAATATTCATTTTTATAACCTGACAACCATTCCAATGGCTGATTTAATGCGCGGGACAGAAACCAGTGACGAAATTTTTGAAAAAGCGAGAGAATGGGTAAAAAGTATAGAAATTGAACCGTTAATTGTAAAAAAAGAATGTTTTGGTTTTGTTTTCAATAGAATATGGCGAGCGGTGAAAAAAGATTGTTTAAAAATCTGGGCGGGAGGACATGCAGATGTCGAGGAAGTTGATAAAGCGTGGAGAACTTTTACAGGTATGGGTCTTGGGCCATTTCAAATGATGGACGTGGTGGGATTAGATGTTGTTTACGATATTGAAATGTCCTATTATAAACAAAGTGGGAATCCTGACGACATTCCTCCCGACGCTCTGAAAGAGAAAGTTGAAAAAGGTGAATTAGGACTCAAAGCGCAAGAAGGATTCTACTCTTATTAAGAAAGATTGGACTAAATAAATGCTATCCTTTTTTTTTAATTAATTATTATCCGATTTTTCGAAAAAAAAGAAAAAATATAAAATTAAGAATTATTGGGCTTCCGACTGCATTTTTTGTAATTCTATACGCATTTCTTTTAACTTATCTCCGTGCAATTCAAATGATCTTAAGAAAATTACTGCGATAACTAAAGCTAGAGCTGGAAATAGAAAGATAATCAATTTTAAACCTAAAATAACATTCACACCTGGATTGGCTTTGTATGACGACCATCCTGTTCCTTGAAAGATTATTCCAATAGTTATTATAGAGAATATTTGAGAAAACCTATGTATAAAAGCATTTACTCCGTAATAACTGGCTGATCTTTTCATTCCAAATTCTACTTCGTCTGCGTCGATCACGTCTCCAATTAAGATATCGACGTAAAAGAGCGCACCTCCGAGAGCAAGTCCTTGCAAGGCAGTTACGATAATTAAAAAATATTTCATAATTGGGTCATCAGTTAATAAGAGATAGGGAAAAAGAAAGCATATCCATAAAATCATTGTAATTATAAACGCATTTCTCATCCCGATTTTAGTACCTAATTTCATATGTAAGGGAAGCGCAAAAGCAGCTACTAATAACGCACCTAATAGAGAAATAGTTATAAATATCGTATCCTCTCGAACTCCAACTACCCATGTAGCATACAGAGAAAATACCGTTAATAGGCTAGTAAACACATACCAGACGCACATATTTGCTAATGTAAATTTTAAAAATGTCTTATTTTTCAAGGTAGATTTAAGAGATTCGTTAAAACTCGGTCTTTTCTCAAAATCTTCTATACATTCTTCCTTCTCTTCAACACCTCTCAAAATGAATATTATCGCTGTAATTAGTACAATAGATCCCAAAATTAAACCCGCTGTAATGTACATTAATTGGAATTGCTGAATTGTTCCGACTGATGGATTTTCCTCTACGGGAACCATCGGCGATATAACTAAAGGAGGTAAAGCTGTTGCGAGAATTACTGCGAGTACAGTAAAGCCTTTTATGAAAATGTTTGTTTTTGCGCGTTCTTGTTCGTTTGGAAACATTTCGGGAAAAACAGCGTTGACATTGACAGACCACATTGTATAAATTAGCTCAAATGTGAGAATTATGACGATAAAATAGATAAAAGAAATCATATCATTACCTAGAGGCACCGCAAATAACAATACCATGATTAAACTTAAGGGTATAATTGAAATCATGAGATATAGTTTCCTTTTTCCACATTTTTTTCGAAACTTTGTTCGATCAGACAATGCACCGAGCAGAGGATCGTTTATAGCGTTCCAGAGTCCCCAAACAACGTAGGCAGCAGTAACTAAAAGCACATCCAATCCAACAACCGCAAAATAATAGCTGAACACTAATAAAGTGAAAGCTTGATAGGTGAGTTGGTCAGGAATGGCGCTGAGTCCGAAGATTGCTCTTTTTCTCGTTTTTATTGGTTCTTCACTCATTTTTTTATCCTATTTAATTTTAAAATATTAAATAGAAATCTATTAGAAACTATTTATAGATTTCCTATTATAGAAGCGTTAAATTTTAATTATAAGAGATGAAAAATCCAAGGTCTTTCTTTTATTTTTATTTATTAGATACTTCGCTAAAGAGAGAGCTGTGTGGAAACTTAAATCTGTAGATACAAATGATTTGGAAAGGAGAATAAGTATAATTGAAAAAAATTGATAGTATTATGTAGAAACACTATTAAATAATAATTCTGTTGTCGCTTTAACTAAGTTTTTAAGATGGTGTAAGAGTTATTTCCATCGACGAAACATTAGTTGTACCCCCGTCGTCTTCTTCAAGCTCTTCGGTGGTAATTTTAATATCCTTATATTTGACGTCTTTTAAAAATCTATTCTTAAGTATTTCGCAGACATCCACAGCACGAGATATTGCTCTACCACGAGATTTCACGACGCAATCTTCACCTTTGTTTAGAATCATCATTGTGGCCATGACATAATTCATGGTAGGTCTGCGGCCGATATATACGGCGTTATCATCGTCAGCCATTTTAACTTTCCTCAGTTTTATTTGTTTGCTATTTATAATTTAATTTGTTGTTTAATTTACTTTCTATGAATAATTCACTTAGGAGATTAAGAATCTCTTGTGTAATATAATGAAATCCTTTTTATAAATATAGAGTTTAAGATAATTAATTTCTTATCTTAAAATATTGATTACCTTAAAATATGAACAAAGTAAAAATTAACCAGTCATCCGTTAATAAACATGATACTAGAAAAAACAATCGATTTAATAAACCAAATTTATAGAACACATAAGATTATTCCCCCTGTCATTAGAAAGGTCGTCATTGGGTTAGGGTATACAGCAGTAGAGATCACTCCATTTGGTTTTGATCCATTTTTAGGTTTAGCATATACTTTACCGGACATAATTAAACGAACCAATTGTAGTAAAATACAGTTTGCCGGAAAACTTACGAGTTTTTCCTTAAATGAAATGCTTTCGTGGGCAATAGAACCACCCAATTTAAGGAAGATTATCGGAATTGCTTTACTCAATGCTTTATCTCAACATATTTTAGAAATTCGAAATCCCCACACGAAAATAAAGGGAGATCTAATTAAATATCTTGGTATAAATCAAAATAGTACAGTCATGTTTGTGGGTTTAATAAAACCACTTATAGCAGAAATAAGCAAGATTACAAGAAATATTAGATTAGTAGAAAAAAGAAGGTCTCCCAATCAAAAATTCATGGAATTTACGATAAAAAACGATCTAAGCGAAATAAAAGAGAGTAAAAAGCAAGTTGATTATCTTTTTTTAACGGGAACAACTCTGATAAACGATACTATAGAAGATATATTAACCGAATATAAAGCTAAAGCAAGGAAAATTATTCTAATTGGTCCCTCGGCAAGTATTTTACCAGACATATTATTTGAGTTTGGCGTTGATATTGTAGGAGGGATGAAGATAATTGAATCAAAATCAACAATTAAAGTAATTGCAGAGGCGGGAGGAACAAGAATCTTTAAACGATACGGAAAGAAATATAATTTAATTAAAGAATGATTTATATTCACAATTAATTTATAATTATAACATCAAATTTTAAGAAATCATCATAGAATATGAAATTTAAAAAACTTTTATTCGTCCTTATAATCTTATTTTCTATTTTAAGCATTTTCAGAAACAATAATTATATACCTATTGTAAATCACGGTTTAGAAAACGAAAAAGAAGATGAAAATTTACAAAATATTAAACAATCAGAGTATTGGGACTTAAACTTTATACATATTAATTACGATAATTGGTCACAAACAGACATAGCTTGGATACAAAATAGAACGGGAACAGTTGACGATCCTCACATTATTGTGAATGTTACAATTGATTGTCAAGGAATAGGCTCTGGGATTCTAATAGAAAATTCCAATGATTATTTCGTAATACGTAATTGTACGATTCTTAATTCAGGTTCAGAGAGTAGCAATGCTGGAATAAAATTAGTCAATGTTAGTCACGGTTTTCTTACTCAAAATAATATATCTTCGAATTACAATGGAATATTCGCAGCCGAATGTCTTAACAATACTTTTTCTAATAATTTACTGTTTTATAACGAATTAGGTTTCAGCTTCGGAAATTGCTCTATTGTAAATATTACAAATAATCAGATTGAAAATAGTGCGCAAATTGGTTCTATCATGAATAATTGTAGCGAAATAGTCGTTGTTAGCAACAATATTACAGAAAATGGTAAAGAAGGAATATATTTTATAAACTGCTCAGAAATTTCAATCGACCAAAATCTTATTACCCAAAATCTTTTCGGAATCAAATTCGAATCGACAAGTAACGCTACAGTTTCTAACACCACTATTGCTTATAACTCAAGGGAAGGCATAAGCCTTGATTTTAGTAATAGTACTCTATTTTCAAAAAATAATGTGAGTTTTAACGGTCGGAATGGATTTAAACTCTATATTTGCTCGTATAATAATTTATCAAACAATAATGTTAGTGAAAATGGAATTCACGGTATTTATTTAATCGATTGCTTTTCCCATAGACTTCTTTCAAATCGTATGAATTCAACGGGTCTATATCTCTCTGGTTCAAATATCAGATCTCTAGATTCACATTCAATTGACAAGTCAAATCAAATAGATGGAAAAAATGTTTATTACTACTGCAACGAAACAAATCTAGTACCCGCAAATTTCTCTAATGTAGGACAAATACTCTCTGTGAATTGCAACGAGTCTTTAATCTCAGGGCTTAATATTTCCTATAATTCTCTTGGCATAGGGTTATATTATTGTGTAAATAACTCAATATCGAATAATAATATCTCCTTAATTTCGCAATACGGATTATTTTTGGATCATTGTAGAGAAATCGATATATTCAATAATTATTTTAGCCAAAACGAGTTTCATTGTGTTTATTCGTCAACAGGAGAAGATAATAACTTTTCAACCAATTCGTGCTATAATAGTTATCAGGGGATATATCTCGAAACAGAAAAAGATTCGATAATACTCCATAACACCATAAGAGGCTGTGATTTATATGCAATTTTCTCTAACAATGGAAATGGCAATAGCTTTACCCATAATAATCTAATGGAAAATTACGTGGGTTTATACTCGAAAGAGAGTTCAAATGGATATATCGGGTCAAATCAAATCAACAATAACGATTATTATGGAATCCACATTTACGATTGTGGTTATTTTGGCCTATACGATAATACAGCTAATTGTAATTATTACTCCGGTATTAGATTATATATCGGGAATTATCACACGGTTTTGAGAAATTTCGCCAACTATAATTACTTTAAGGGAATCCATGTTAGTTATTGTCATAATACTATAATTGAAGGAAATCAAGCTAATGAAAACGGAGATACGGGAATTTATGTATCGGGAAGCGATGATAATACGATCAGTGATAATGAAGCTAATGAAAACGAAAACAACGGAATGTATGTGACTGGGTGTGAAGATAACGAAATCAGCGACAACGAATTAAACGAGAACGAAAACAACGGTTTAGGCTTATCTAGCTGTGAAGATAACGAAATAAAAGATAATAAAGCAAACGAAAATGAAAATCATGGTATCTACTTACGAAATAGCGATAAAAACGATGTGAAGAAAAATGAAGCCAATGAGAACCAAGAAAGCGGAATTCATCTGTTCTTAAGCGATGAAAATGTTATTGAAGACAATATCTGTAATGACAATCGCTACGGTATCTACCTATATATTAGCGACAATAACGAGATTCGCAATAATAGATTCATCGGGAATCAACAAGGTATCTACGAAGATTCCTCCGAAGGGAATATCTTCGAAAATAACGTCGTTGAAGACGAGAATTTTATCCTGGTTATCATTGTTATCATCATTGTGATTGCGGTTATTGCTCTGGTTATTGCCTTACTTGTATTA